>NZ_JAAHHX010000004.1:136037-183586 GCF_010672065.1 Moorena sp. SIO4A1
CTTGTAGGGTGGGCAAAAACAGTTTGGTTCAAATCAGTATTATAGATCACAGCACTTTGCCCACCCTACTGGCATGGGTATGTTTTTGAAACTTGTAGGGTGGGCAAAAACAGTTTGGTTCAAATCAGTATTATAGATCACAGCACTTTGCCCACCCTACTGGCATGGGTATGTTTTTGAAACTTGTAGGGTGGGCAAAAACAGTTTGGTTCAAATCAGTATTATAGATCACAGCACTTTGCCCACCCTACTGGCTATCAGCTATCAGCTTATGTGCTACGCACACGCTACGCGAACAGCTAATACGCTACTTGAAAAATAAGCTGACCGCTGACGGCTGACGGCTGAATGCTTACTTTGTGATAGACCACGCTATCCTGGTAATGACTCAAAACTAAAGACCAATGACCAAACTCTTGCGCTGGGTTACTGGGCTACTAGGTTTATCGATAGCTTGGAATTTGCTATCTCACCTGGTAGCAGAAATTTTATGGTTCACGGAAGTGGATTATCTATCCGCTTTCTTGCTGCATTTGCAGACCCAGCTGAGTTTGTGGGGAATTGTCTTTAGCCTATCATTGGGGTTTTTGCTGACCAATTTACGGTTAGCCAACCATTTCAAGCATCCAGAAAACTTAGCTGATCTCGAGATTACCTGGCTAAAAGGGTTCAAGACTCTTGACTCTTCATCTTTAACCCTTAACCAAACACAGTTAAACTCACCCTCCCCAATAGTGAGATCGGGAGTCAGACCAAGAGGAAAATTTTCTAGAAAACGCCCAGCCTTCAGATTGCGATCGCTTTTGCCATTTGCCCTAGCACTCAGTGTATTAGTTGGGGTGGTGCTGTTGTACTACGGAAAAATGGCCTTTTCTGTTTGGCATTTCAATCGGGAAACCTTGTCAGCCACCTTTCTGAGTGAAGCGACCCCCCCCCTACCGTCACCCTTGGGTTGGGTATCTCTCGGAAAGCTATTTTTATCGGAATCCAGAAGCCATCTAGTTTGGCAGCTGGGGATGATATCGGCAGTGATGGTAGGGCTAATGGTGAATACTCAGTTGTGGTTAAGAGTGATCGCCCTAGCACTAAGTTTTTCCTGGGCGATGGTGATCTCAGAACAATGGGGCAGAATTTTAGAGTATTTCTATCCCACTGCCTTTAACACTACCGAGCCACTATTTAGACAGGATATCGGCTTCTACGTATTTGGCGTACCGGTATGGCAACTATTGGATTTTTGGCTAGGGGGATTATTTCTCTTTGGTCTAGTTGCGGTATGGCTAATTTACTTAACCTCAGGCAATAGCCTCTCAGATGGTAAATTTCCAGGATTTTCCCAAAACCAACTACGGCACCTATATGGCCTTGGGTCTGCTGTGTCGGCAATCACAGCCTTCCACTATTGGTTTTCCCGGTACAATTTACTGTATTCAACCCGTGGTGTGGCTTACGGTGCAAGCTATACCAATGTCTCAGTCAAGTTGCCCTTTAATACAGGATTGAGCATTCTGGCCTTTGCGATCGCACTGTTGTTACTCTTGAGGTCAATTGTCTGGATACGCCGTCTGCCCACCAAAATACCAATAGCATTGTGGATACTCGGCTTATACCTAGGGATATGGGGAATTGCTGGGGTAATCTTACCCGCAGCAGTGCAACGGTTTAAAGTCGAACCCAACGAGTTAGCCTTAGAACGACCCTATATTGCTCGGACTATTGCCCTGACCAGAGCAGCCTTTGACCTCGATAGTGTTGAAGTTGAAACCTTTAACCCCCAAGGTAATCTGACCAGCACCGATCTAGAAAAAAATCACCTAACCATCGACAACATTCCCCTGTGGGATACCCGCCCCTTATTACAAAGTAATCGTCAGCTCCAACAACTGAGACTTTACTACAAATTTCCCGACGCCAATTTTGATCGCTACACCATTAAAGTTAATCCAAACCAGTTAAAGGCTGGGTTGAAGGCTGGGTTGAAGGCTGGGTTTAATGTTGAAAAGTTGAAGGTTGGCAAGTTGAAGGTTGATGAGAAGTTGAATGTTAGCAAGTTGAATGTTGACAGGTTGAATGTTGACAGGTTGAATCTTGACTGGTTGAATGTTGACTGGTTGAATCTTGACTGGTTGAATGTTGGCAAGTTGAAGGTTGATGAGAAGTTGAATGTTAGCAAGTTGAATGTTGATAGGTTGAATGTTGGCAGGTTGAATGTTGCCAGGTTGAATCTTGACTGGTTGAATCTTGACTGGTTGAATGTTGGCAAGTTGAAGGTTGAAAGTTCAAAAAACCCCCTTCAACCTGCTAACTTTAAACCTGCTAACTTTAAACCTGCTAACTTTAAACCTGCTAACTTTAAACCTGCTAACTTTAAACCTGCTAACTTTAAACCTGCTAACTTTAAACCTGCTAACTTTAAACCTGCTAACTTTAAACCTTCAACCAAACAACAAAATAACCTTAAACCTGCTAACTTTAAACCTGCTAACCTCAAACTAAATACAAAAACTCACAAACAACAAGTACTCATTGCTCCAAGGGAATTAGACTATGATGCTGTGCCCAAACAAGCACAAACTTGGGTTAACAAACACTTAGTCTATACCCATGGCTATGGCTTTACCCTCTCTGCTGTGAATCAGGTAGGAGAGGGAGGACTGCCATACTACTTTATTAAAGACATCGGTTCTGGTGGAGGTGAAGGGTTCAAAGGAAGCTTATATACATCCTCTCCAGAGATTCGTGATAGTATCCCCATTGGTCAACCCCGGATTTACTATGGAGAACTGACCAATAACTATATCATGACCTCCACCAAAACTCAGGAATTAGACTATCCCAGTGGAGACGACAACGTTTACAACACCTACGATGGCACTGGTGGTATTGCCCTAAACTCCTTTTGGCGGCGGTTAGTGTTTGCCCAGTATCTCAAAGACTGGCAGATGGTACTGACTGGGAATTTCACACCCGAAACACGGTTACTGTTTCGCCGTAATATTCGGCAACGGATTCAAGAGATCGCTCCCTTCTTACGCTATGACGCTGACCCCTACCTGGTAATTGCTGATACTTCTCAAGCTGAGTCAGGGGTCACTAAGAATTATCTCTACTGGATTGTGGATGGCTACACCACAAGCGATCGCTACCCCTATGCCGACCCAGGTGACAACCAGTTTAACTACATCCGTAACTCCGTAAAAGTGGTTATTGATGCCTACAATGGCGATGTTAGTTTCTACATAGCTGACCCAAAAGACCCGATTATTCAAACTTGGAGTAAGATTTTACCAAATTTCTTCAAGTCACTGGATCAGATGCCCACCAACCTGCGGACTCATCTGCGCTACCCCATTGATCTATTTAATATCCAATCCGAGCGCTTGCTAGCATATCACATGACTGACCCCCAGGTCTTTTACAACCAAGAGGATTTGTGGCGGATTCCCCAGGAAATTTATGCTGGTAAATCTCAACCAGTGGAACCCTACTACATTATCATGAAACTCCCCAAGGAGAAATCAGAAGAATTTATCTTGCTCCACCCCTATACACCTACAGGTCGTAATAATTTAATTGGTTGGCTAGCTGGTCGCTCTGATGGGGATCAATATGGCAAGTTACTCCTGTATCAGTTTCCCAAGCAACAACTCATCTATGGACCAGAGCAAATTGAAGCTCTGATTAATCAAGATCCAGTCATCTCTCAACAAATTTCCTTATGGAATCAAAAGGGGTCAAGAGCAGTTCAGGGGAATCTTTTGGTTATTCCCATCGAGCAATCGCTACTGTATGTTGAGCCATTGTATTTAGAAGCTGAGCAACATAGTCTGCCAACATTAGTGCGAGTTATTGTGGTTTATCAAAACCAGATTATTATGGCTCAAAATCTAGAAGAGGCACTTGATGCCATCTTTAAGCCAGAGCAAAGTAAGACATCAGCAATTGTACGTCCAGTCGAGGAAACTGCACTCCCTTAGCTAATCTAGCTAAATCCGGTTGTCATACCCTTAATAAAAATCTCCCCATCTCCCCAAACTTCCCAAACTTCCCACACTTCCCACACTCCTCAAACTTGCCACACTTCCGATGATGGGTATTCAACCAGAGTTGATATTATGGCTAAATTTCATGGCTAAATCTAAAATCTCTGGTAGAGACTCTAACCTTTGAGGGGAACATATCCATGCCGGAGAATTTGAGAAGCCAAGTGGTTACCCAAGGTGTTCAGCGAGCGCCTAACCGAGCCATGCTGAGGGCTGTTGGTTTCACTGATGACGATTTTACTAAGCCCATTGTTGGTCTTGCTAATGGCTACAGCACTATTACTCCGTGCAATTTGGGTTTAAATGATTTGGCCAAACGAGCAGAGGCGGGATTGACAACTGCTGGTGCTATGGCTCAAATGTTTGGTACAATTACGATTAGTGACGGGATTTCCATGGGAACGGAAGGGATGAAATATTCCCTGGTATCCCGGGAAGTAATTGCTGATTCCATTGAGACCGCTTGTAATGGCCAAAGTATGGATGGAGTTTTGGCCATTGGCGGCTGCGATAAGAATATGCCAGGGGCGATGATTGCCATTGCCAGGATGAATATCCCAGCAATTTTCGTTTATGGTGGCACGATTAAACCTGGACATCTAGATGGTGAAGATTTAACGGTAGTTAGTGCCTTTGAAGCGGTTGGGAAACACAGTGCTGGCAAGATTGATGACGCTAAACTCAAGGCGGTGGAACTCAACGCTTGCCCTGGTGCTGGTTCCTGTGGCGGCATGTTTACCGCTAATACTATGTCCTCTGCTTTTGAGGCAATGGGGATGAGTTTGCCCTATTCTTCTACCATGGCGGCGGAAGATGTTGAAAAAGCCGATAGTGCTGAGAAATCTGCTTTTGTGTTAGTCGAAGCAATTCGCCAGCAAATACTACCTAGGCATATTCTAACACGAAAGGCTTTTGAGAATGCGATCGCAGTAATTATGGCAGTAGGTGGTTCCACCAACTCCGTCTTGCATCTGTTAGGGATCGCCCATGCTGCTGGAGTAGCCTTATCCATTGATGACTTTGAAACCATCCGGGCTAAAGTACCAGTCCTGTGTGACCTCAAACCCAGTGGTCGCTATGTCACTGTCAATTTGCACCGCGCCGGGGGGATTCCCCAAGTGATGAAAATGCTGTTGGTCCATGATTTGCTCCATGGGGATGCTTTGACCATTTCCGGCCAAACTATAGCGGAAGTGTTAGCAGATGTACCTGATCAACCCCCTGCTGACCAAGATGTAATTCGTCCTTGGGATAATCCTGTGTATGCTCAAGGACACTTAGCGATTCTGAAAGGCAATCTAGCCACAGAAGGGTCAGTAGCAAAGATTACTGGGGTAAAAAATCCTCAAATCACCGGTCCAGCACGAGTATTTGAATCCGAGGAAGCCTGCTTAGATGCGATTCTGGCCGGTAAAATCAACTCTGGTGATGTGATTGTGGTGCGCTATGAAGGACCAAAGGGTGGCCCAGGCATGCGGGAAATGCTGGCTCCCACATCAGCCATTATTGGTGCTGGGTTAGGTGATTCGGTCGGATTAATTACCGATGGACGATTTTCTGGAGGTACTTATGGCATGGTAGTCGGTCATGTCGCACCAGAAGCAGCGGTTGGAGGTGCGATCGCATTAGTCCAGGAAGGGGATATGATTACCATTGATGCCCATCAGCGTTCCTTACAACTAAATGTGTCCGATCAAGAATTAGAGCAACGCCGTGCTAGTTGGCAAGCACCCAAGCCCCGTTATACCACAGGGGTATTGGCAAAGTATGCCACCTTAGTCTCTTCCAGTAGTGTCGGAGCAGTAACGGATTTAGATTTGGATTAACACTTATACACAGTTGCTATCTCCCTATCTATCTTTGACGAGCATCAAACCTAAGCATTCAGCTATCAGTTATCAGCTATAGCAGTCGCCAGGGCAGGCGCGGACATGACAAAAGTCTCAAACCTAAGTAAGCGCAAGAGTTTGACTTCTGACTTCTGACTTCTGACTTTTGACTTTTGCTATATCAGCTAATGGGCTACGGGCACGCTACTGTTCGCGCAGCGTGCCCGTAGCGCAATCGGTGCTTTTAGGTGCGACCCGTGGCGAATTAAATTCGCCAAGGTCAAGCGCACCTTTGAATAAAATAAGCTGACCACTGACCACTGACCGCTGACCGCTGACCGCTGACCGCTGACCGCTGACCGCTGACCGCTGAATGCTTACAATGAAACAGCCCTGCCTTACGCGCGGGGGGTTACGGGGGATTCCTGCTCCCTAAAAGCCAGTAATTTGTAACTCACCCCATTGAAAACTGCTATATATGATGCATAACGCCCTGAAAAGGTTGTCTCAACATCAATTTGTACTTGGTTGGCTGCTAGGGGGGCTACTGTTTCGGTGTATCATTGCTTTCTGGCTTTACCCTGGTATTGATGAAGCCTATTACTATGTCTATAGCCTGCATCTAGACTGGAGTTATTTTGATCACCCAGTTTTAGTTGCCCTGACTACTGGCTTTGGGACTTGGATAACGGGAGAGGTTTCCCAATTCACTATTCGTCTGGGTGCCCTGATTTTGTATACAGGTAGCCTATTGCTACTGTATCTGACTAGCACTCATCTATTTAACACCAAAGCAGCTCGATTGACGTTAGCGATCGCTACCATTATTCCGATTTTTCAAATTGGCTTTGGTGTGCTTAGCTTACCCGATAGTCCCCTGATATTTTTCTGGTCAGCTAGTTTGTTATGTGCTGCTTACGAATTTTTTCCCCTAAGAGGGAAACATTCAAGGAAAAAATTCTCTAGTCAACCCAATAGTTTATATTACAATACTCCACACCCTAACCCCCACACCCTAACCCCTATTTATGATTCATACCGACCTAGCTATCGGTTAGCACTCCTAGGTATTTTAGTAGGTTTAGCTTGTCTAGGTAAATATCATGGCTTTGTTTTGGGATTAGGATTAGTTGGTTTTTGCTTAACGAGTCCACGTCATCGTTGTGCATTGTTGTCACCTTGGGCATGGCTAGGTTTAATGTTATTTATCATAACTATTTTTCCAATTTGGTACTGGAATATACAGCATGATTGGATATCGTTTACTTTCCATTTATCCACCCGTTTTAAACCAGAGCCAGAGGTACCTCAGCAGGGCTACAATTGGCTAAATGTATTAGTGATAGTTTTATCTGGGATAGCTTATCTTTTCCCTACGATGGCATTGCCGATGTGGTGGGTGAGTTTGCGATCGCTACTTGCTCAATTTACCGGGTATAGCAAGACATCAACATTGGAGTCAAGATTGATCCTATGGGTATCCCTACCCCTAGTTCTAGGCTTTACCCTCTTAGCAGGATATCACCAAATTTTGCCCACTTGGCCGATGCCAGGATTTTGGGGGATAACCTTACTACTAGGGCAACAGGCGCAACAGTGGCAAATGCGTTCGCCCTTAGGCGGGCACAAAGTGCGATCGCCCAACGGCGGGCACTTCCTGTCATCGCGCCATTGGGTAAACCGATGGCTAAAGGGTTCAGCCATAGCAATAGCTAGCCTATTATTGTTTGTGCTGCTACATATCACTACAGGAACACTGCAAAAATCCGGTCACTATGCTTTACTTGGGGGTTTTCTCTCTCCCAAGGATGACCCCTCTACAGAACTGATTGATATTCAGCAACTGCGACAAGGATTTGCTCAGTCTCCTGTCCTAAGTGAGGCATTACAAGAGTCTAGCTTTGTCTTTAGTAATGGGTATTATATCAGTGGGATCGTAGGGATGGCGATTACTCCCCTGACCTCTACACCGATTACCTGCTTGGGAGAGGATATGCGTGGTTTTATGGTCTGGTTCCAGCCTGAGCAATGGTTGGGTAAAGATGGACTATACGTTACTCTGGAGCGATTTCAAGAGTTAACAGATAGCTATCGAGCTTATTTTCAGGATATGCAGGAAATAGGGACAGTGCCGATTCGACGAGCTGGAGCAGTCACAGAGGTTTTCCATGTGTATTGGGCGACTAAGATGGTCAAGCCTTATCCTAGATAAGAGCTCGAATCAGTCACAGACCTAGGATTCAAGGTTTTCTCAGTCGCTCTGCACGGATACAGCCTCCCTCCCAATCCCACTTTGGGTCAGATTCATTTGGCTTATATTGCGCCCAAGGATTGCCACTCTCATCCTGATACAAGACTGTAATCTCGGCAGTAGCTCTACTTCCCCAAGGTGCTTTTACTCTAATCTGGTCTTGGCACTGGAAAACTTCACCCTCAGAATTAGTAACGCTCTTGAGTGCGATTTGGGGTTTGCGCTCAATTGAGGGTATTCTTTTGATGACTAATTTTTTTGGCGGTTCTGGTTCTGTCAAGTTTCTTGAGGAATTGTAGTATCGATTACTTTCTTTTATTTTAGACGCTAGATACTAGCAAGTCGCAAGGGTGTAAGTTGGTAAGTAATCAGGGGTAATGACATCTTACCTGGCAACATCCCTACTTCCAAGCACATGCCATTATCTATCCTGGCAGGCTACATGATTGTTTATATTGAGGACAATAAAAAACCAAGCTACACTCCCCTATCGGATGAGTGTAGCTTGGTCCGTCATTCCAAATCGCCCTTTGCGATGGCACTTCGTGCCCGCCTAAGGGCGAACGCAAAGGGAAATTGTAAACAGCATCGCTGCCAAAACTGCTGCTACCGTCCGAACGTGATTCCAAAATGTCCAATCCGTCAGGAATCTTGCCCATAGGGTTGTAGCTTCAGTACTGTCTGGCGTGACGATCGCGAGGGCATCATTAAGCGGGATATTGCACGCGAAGGTCACGCCGATTGTGCCAATCAGATAAAGCAGAGTACCCGCCAGCCAATAGACAGCACCTGGTTGATGCCACTGCAGCAGTAACGAAATAGTTAGCAATGTGCAAGCAGCAGCGGTTCCCAGAAATGCCATCATAAACCAGGGATTGATCACAGTGATATTGATCGATTGCATGGTGGCAATACCTTGTGCTGGTGGTTGCTGAGCCAGAGCCTTCATCACAAAGGTCGAAAAGGCGAAGAAGATGCCAGCGGCCAGACCACTGCCGATTGCTGTTAACAGCATTAGAGAAAAGCGGAAGTTGTGAACAGTTACCATAAAGTCTCCTGGGAATTTTCGTGTTTTGTGAAAGTGTTTAATATCTAAGCGGTCAGCGGTCAGCCGTCAGCGGTCAGTTTTTGGCTGATATTTCATTAAGCATTCAGATGTTTGACATTCCTAAACTCCGAAACTCAGTCATAGCTTACTTTTGACTTCTGACTTCTAACTTCTGACTTGCGCTATAGCTGATAGCTGATAGCTGATAGCTGATAGCTGAATGCTTACTTCAATACGACAAACTTGGTGTCTTGTGAATATACTTTTCATCTGCCAGTTGCTTCAATATGAAATCAGCGACATCAGCACGAGAAATTTTGAGTTTTGATGTCTTATCGTTACTTGGAAAACCGTGTCGATATTTGCCAGTGCGATTCCCATCTACAAAGGCTCCAGGACGAACAATTGTCCAGTCTAGACTGCTTTGCTGAACATAGTTCTCTTGCCTTTGATGATCAGCAAACACGTGTCGTAACAGGAATCCAAACATGATATACTTCCAGAAAAAGTTCAGATTTTCCCAACTATCTCCTGCTCCAAGGGTTGATTGGCAGATAAAGCGTCGGATTCCTGCTTTTTCCATGGCGTGAATGATCTGTTGTGTTCCCTCTGACCGGATTGTCCCTGTCATCTTCTGACCTGCTCCGAGTAAACACACCACTGCTTCTTGACCTTGGACCGCCTTCTCCACTGAAGTGACATCCATGACATCCCCCTGAACAACCTTGAGATTTGCGTGGTTGATATCTAGCTTGGCGGGATTCCGTGCAAATGCTGTAACCCTGTGTCCCTGCTCAAGGGCCTGTTCCACAACCTGCCGACCTGTACCACCGGTTGAACCAAAAATAAGTATATTCATCTTGTTGATACTTTCTGCTTAACAATCACCCTTACAGCTTAGAAAGGCGATTGATGCTAAGCTGTCTAGTTCTTGTGGTACTATCACAATCTTGCGATCGCTTTTCACGTTTTTGCTGGAAAGCACCCCAAGCTGACTATAATCGGAACTAGACGCACTGGAGTTGGATAATGAAAAATCCTGCTATCCAACAGCCTCAAACAAATGGCTTATCCCAGAAGTCTCCCCAAACACAAAGCTGGGAGAATATTCGAGTCCAACACTTCCAACATCCTGCTGGAGAGGGAAATTGTCATTACAATGATGAGCATACCCTTTCTATCTCCCTTGCTCCTCGTCCCGTTCGGTTGCTGCAAATTCAGGCAGGCAAAACTTATACAGGGCTGTATAAAAAAGGAGACATGTCCATTACCCCTGCCAAGACACCGTTTTTTGCTCGGTGGGACAGTGATGATAATTACTTGCAGATTCGGCTTAAATCTCAGTTTATTCAAAGCGTAGCTAGCCAAACCCTTGAACAGAATCCCGATCGGCTAGAATTACTGCCTGAATTTCGGACTCGCAATCCACAGATTGAAGCGATCGCAATCATGCTACTGACTGAACTTCAACAGGAATCTAATGGCAGCACACTTTACATAGATTCTCTGGCTAACGTCTTGGCAGTGAATTTACTGAGGCAGCACGCAGCTACCAAACCTCAGTTGCCAATTTACCAGGGTGGCTTACCCCTGCGTCAACTACAGCAAATTATAGATTACATTGATACACATTTAGATCGAGATATTAAACTAGCAGAATTAGCTCGATTGCTAGACATGAGCCAATTCCATTTCAGCCGTCTATTTAAGCAGTCAATTGGCATGTCTCCCTACCAATACTTGATTCAGCAACGGGTAGAACGGGCGAAGCAGTTGTTGAAACTAAAAGACCGATTAATTGTGGACATTGCCTTAGAGTGTGGGTTCAACAGCCACAGCCATTTGAGCAAAAAGTTTCGACAATTGACAGGGATGACACCGAAAGCATACAGAGCAAATTAGTAAGCATTAAGCCGTCAGTTATCAGCTATCAGCTAATGCGCGTAGCGCATTAGCTGATAGCTTACCTTAGTCCTCTCTTGGGTGTGGTCAGAGCGCCAACATTGGTTCCTAGGGGTGAAGATGGGAGTTTACTATAAACCGAAAGAACCGACTATTGTCCCTGATGGTTTCGTGACATCTCCCGACGCTGCCAAGCGCGGGACAGCGCGGGCTTCTTACCAACTCCAGCTACTGCGTTCGGATACTCGATAAGCTTTATTAACGACACGGTCAGAAGTTACCGCAAGAATAGGGCAGCCTTTATGGTTAGTCGGTTATGCGTAAAGGGTTAAAACTTTATGATTAAGGCTGCCCTATTCTAAGGTTTCGTCTCCGGGATGCCCCTCCGCGCCGGAACAATACAAAAAGTTCTATATTTAGTTGGTAGGTGGCGGTTAGCTCTTAATTTATTTTCCCTACCATTCCTACTATATCACATTGGTAAGCTCCGTTGGGACCCTTGCCCCGCGCTTCCCATACGACACTTACCCAGCGATGCAGCGCGGTCATGGGGGTTCCCCCCATGACCGCGCTGCATCAAGACAATGAAGGTAACGTGCGGGGCTTCTCGCGGTTCAACGGTTAGCGGATTATCTCAAAACAATGGGGATTGATCCAGAAACCCTACCCTGAAGCGGAATCATAACCGTCAACCTTTGATCAGTAATAATCTATCCTTGATCAATTTAAAACCCGACTTTCCGGATATAGGGTAAAAGGGATTGCTATACTAACCACAGCATAGATGGTAAAAAAGCGAGATTTGTTGTAAGATATGCAGCCCACTGACGCCAACAAGTTTACTGATAAAGCCTGGGAAGCGATTGTTAAATCTCAAGATGTCGCCCGTCGCTGCAAAAATCAACAGCTGGAAGTCGAACACGTTGCGATCGCATTGTTGGAACAAGATGGGCTACCCAATCGAATTCTATCCCGTATCACTGTTGATGTTAACCGGTTTCAGCAACAACTGGAAAATTTTGCTAACCGCCAACCTAAGGTCGCTAACCTAGACCAATTGTACCTGGGTCGTGCTTTAGACGTGATGCTCGATAATGCGGAAGCCTATCGCAAGGCTTTGCAGGATGACTATATTGCAGTAGAACATCTGTTACTGGCTTTAGCGGTGGATGAACGGGTAGGACGCCGCTTGCTCAAAACCTATAACCAGGATGCGGCAAAGCTCGAAGCCGCCATTAAAGCCATCCGAGGCTCTCAAAAGGTCACAGACCAAAATCCCGAATCCCGTTACGAAGCCTTGGAAAAATACGGGCGGGATTTGACCGAAGCCGCTCAAGCCGGAAAACTTGACCCAGTGATTGGTCGGGATGAAGAAATTCGTCGGGTGGTTCAGGTGCTCTCTCGTCGGTCCAAAAATAATCCCGTGTTGATTGGAGAGCCAGGGGTAGGAAAAACTGCGATCGCAGAAGGACTAGCCCAACGAATTGTGAATGGGGATGTCCCAGAATCCCTCAAAAACCGCCAGCTGATTTCCTTAGATATGGGCAGCTTGATTGCAGGTGCTAAATATCGGGGGGAATTTGAAGACCGACTTAGAGCTGTACTCAGGGAAGTGACCCACTCAGATGGTCAAATTGTCCTGTTTATCGATGAATTGCACACCGTAGTCGGAGCTGGTGCTAGCGGTGGCACTATGGATGCAGGGAATTTACTCAAACCAATGCTAGCTCGGGGAGAATTGCGTTGTATTGGAGCAACTACCCTTGATGAGTACCGTAAGCATATTGAAAAGGATGCTGCTCTAGAACGTAGGTTTCAGCAAGTCTATGTTAAGCAACCAACTGTAGAAGACACCATTTCGATTTTGCGGGGACTCAAAGAACGCTATGAAGTCCATCACGGGGTTAATATAACCGACTCAGCCTTGGTAGCAGCAGCTACCTTATCCCAGCGCTACATTAGTGACCGATTTTTACCCGATAAAGCCATTGATTTGGTGGATGAGGCTGCAGCCAAAATCAAAATGGAAATTACCTCCAAGCCAGTAGAATTGGAAGCGACTGACCGCAGGCTGATGCAGCTGGAAATGGAAAAGTTATCTCTAGAAGGGGAAGATAAGCGAACCACTGCCACCACCGCCACCTATAGTTCTGCCCAAGAACGGTTAGAGCGCATTGAAAAAGAAATTGTGGTTTTACGGGGAAAACAGGAACAACTCAATAAACAATGGCAATCGGAAAAGCAACTGTTACAAGACATCAGTGCCTTAAAAGAGGAAGAAGAACACTTAAGGGTACAAGTGGAACAGGCAGAACGGAATTATGACCTGAATAAGGCAGCCCAGCTAAAATATGGCAAATTAGAAGCTTTACAGCGGGACCGGGAAGCCAAAGAAAGTATGATGCTGGAACTCCAATCGGGAGGTAGTGCTCTGTTGCGAGAACAAGTCAGTGAATCCGATATTGCCGAAATTGTGGCCAAATGGACCGGAATTCCCCTGAAGCGATTGCTGGAATCAGAGCGCCAGAAGTTATTACAGCTCGAAGGACATTTACATAAACGGGTGATTGGGCAAACAGAAGCCGTTTCAGCTGTATCTGCTGCCATTCGTCGCGCTAGAGCAGGGATGAAAGATCCCGGGCGTCCCATTGGTTCGTTCTTGTTTATGGGACCAACTGGGGTCGGTAAAACCGAATTAGCTAGAGCACTGGCACAGTTTCTGTTTGACAGCGAAGAAGCTTTGGTGCGGATTGATATGTCCGAGTATATGGAAAAACACGCAGTTTCTCGGTTAGTAGGTGCCCCACCAGGATATGTAGGGTATGAAGAAGGAGGACAACTGTCAGAGTCCGTGCGTAGGCGTCCTTACTCAGTAGTATTGCTCGATGAGGTGGAAAAGGCACACCGGGATGTATTTAACATTTTGTTACAGGTACTTGACGACGGACGAATTACCGACTCCCAAGGCAGAACCGTCGATTTCCGGAATACCATTATTGTCATGACCAGCAATATTGGCAGTGAGCATATTTTGGGAGTAGCTGGGGATGATTCCAAGTATGAAGAAATGCGCAAACGAGTGACAGAGTCCTTGCGATCGCATTTTCGCCCAGAATTTGTGAACCGGGTCGATGATGTGATCATATTCCATACCCTAACCAAGGATGAATTGCGGAAGATTGTCGGGATTCAACTCAAACGGATTGAGCGGCTGTTGGCAGAGCAAAAGATTACCCTGGCAATGTCTGAGCAAGCTCAAGATTATCTGACCGACGCTGGATATGATCCCGTCTATGGTGCTCGTCCCTTGAAGCGGGCAATTCAGCGGGAGTTAGAAAATCCCATTGCTACTAAGATTTTAGAAAATATGTTTATCGAAGGGGATACCATTTTCATTGATTGTGGAGATCAGGGGCTTACATTTAGTAATAAAGTACCCAGTAAACCAGTAACAGCTAGTGAATCAGTTGTTCCAGCGGTTAGTTAAGATTAGGGAGCAGGGAGCAGGGAATAGGGAGCAGGGAACAGGGAACAGGGAATAGGGAACAGGGGGAAGAGTGTGGGTTACCGGCATCTGCACTTTCAAAGCTCCGTGGAAACTAGGGATCCCCCCTAACCCCCCTTATTAAGGGGGGGACACAACCGTTGCTGATCTGACTCCCCACACTTCCCACACTTCCCACACTTCCCACACTTCCCCATCTCCCCATTCCCCTCCTGGGAGGGGTTAGGGGTGGGTCCCCATCTCCCCATCTCCCCATCTCACCATCTCCCCACACCTTTAAAACTGGAAGTAAAGAAATTCGGACACTCTGTTAAGAGATAGTAGGCAAAATGTAGCGATTAAGCCAATACCTGTTGCCCAGTACCAGCTAGGCTTGAAGTGTTCCATGATTTGCTGGGTATTAGGCAAAAAGGTAACCCCTAGGATTAGTCCGAATAGTACCATAAAGGTCTTTTCTAAACCTATAGGTGGCAGAAGAACGTTCATCTCTTGCCACTCCTGAAATTGGATGCCTAAGGGGGTTAACCAACCCAAGGTATTTTGATAAGTAGTAGGCAAGATAACGCCCTTGAGTCCTACCATTGCCTGTAATATTCCTAAACCATCACTAATACTAGTTGCCCGAAACAATACCCACGTACTCACCACTGCTAAAAATGTCAGGATCCAGGCTATAATTTTCGGCATCGATAGCTTCATTTGCCGCCAGCTATGATTAATTACCAAAAATAAGCCATGGAGTCCCCCCCAAATCACAAATGTCCAGCCAGCACCATGCCACAATCCTCCGAGAAGCATTGTGGCTAATAAGTTACCATATTGACGTAGACGACCGCGACGATTACCACCAAGAGGAATATACAGGTAATCCCGGAGGAAATTGGATAAGGTAATGTGCCAACGTCGCCAAAAGTCACTGATAGATCTCGCTTTGTAGGGGGAATTAAAGTTAATCGGTAGGCGGATATTTGTGATTAATCCTAAGCCAATGGCCATGTCAGAGTAGCCGGAAAAATCGAAATACAGTTGAAAGGTATAACTCAATGCCCCAACCCAGGCTTCTACAAAGCTGAGTTGGTCAGTATTGTTAAAAATAGTGGCTACCCAGGGAGATAGATTATCTGCGATCGCAACTTTTTTCCCTAAACCTAGGATAAAGAGGCTCAGCCCCATTCCCATATTTTTCCAGGAAAACAGGCTATTGCGTAACTTCTCAAACTGGGGCAATAGTTCATCGTAACGGAGAATTGGACCGGCTATCAGTTGGGGAAAGAAGGACACAAACAGGCTATAGGTCATAAAATTATACCTACACTTTTTCGTTTCCCCACGATAAGCATCAACAATATAGGCAATTTGGGTAAAGCTATAAAAAGAAATCGCTAAAGGAAGTAAGATTGGTGGAATAGTGATACTTGTGCCTAAAATATAGTTTAATGAATCTACGAAAAAATTAGCATATTTGAAATAGCCCAAAATCGCTAAATTAAAGCAAATACCTATCCAAAGCAGCAGTTTAGTTTGCTGTTTATAACTAACTACTGTAGATACTAGGCTTGAGATTTTATCGGGTTTATCAGGAGCCGCACTATCCTCTCCACTTCCTTCGTCTAAAAGAATTACTAGCTTCTCTATCTGTTTACCAATGACATAGTTACCACTAATTGAAATTAGCAACAGAGGCAGATAAGCAATTTTCCAATAACCATAAAAAAATAGGGATGCCAACGTCATCCATACCCAGGTCGCTTTAACCACACGGAAGCGACTTAAGCCAAAAAAAACCACCAGGGTAATGGGAAGAAAGCCGAAGATGAAAGCGTATGAGTTGAATAACACGGTAGATGACTCTCGGTAAGTAGGAAATGCTAGGAATATTGCTGTTTTTTAACAGTCAATAGTGAAGAGTTAACACTAAATAGTCAAAACGATACAGTCAACAGTAAACACTAAAGAGTCAACGGTCAACACTCAAAAAATTTTTGGATAAGGGAAAATTATTTTATAAACACCCTGCATGTCCCTTACCTAGTCCGGTGTCAATGGTTCTAGTCAATGACGTCCATACTCAAAGGTTTTTAGGTAAGGGAAAATAATTTGTAAACACCCTGCATCTCCCTTACCTTGTCTAGACCACGAGTTATATGGGTAAGTTCACCCATGCTGGCCAATGGGATCGCCCTTGAATTCCAGGAAAATACAGTTGTTGATTTTATCATAATTATGATTGAGTGGGTGAAGGAGGTTCTCTCCATCAATCTCAAATCACCAATCAGGATATCTCAGGATATCAAATTATGCTTCTATTAGTTGAGCCAATTTGGCAAAATTGTGGTGATTTACTAACAAAGCTAGATGAGCTAGTTCTATGGCTGTTGACTTTACTGTAGCGATTCCGACCTATAATGGGGCGAAGCGTTTACCATTACTGCTCGAACGACTGCGATCGCAAACTTTCCTCAACTCCATCAGTTGGGAAATTATTGTTGTTGACAACAATAGTAGTGATGATACTGCCCAGGTTATTCAAGACTATCAAAGCAATTGGGATTTATCTGTCCCCTTAAGATATTGTTTTGAACTCGAACAAGGATCAGCATTTGCCAGGTTGCGAGCTGTCCAGGAGGCTAAAGGTGAATTAATCGGTTTTTTAGATGATGACAATTTACCTGATCCCAACTGGATTGCTGCCGCCTATAGCTTTGGTCAAAAGTATCCTAAGGCAGGAGCCTACAGTGGTCAAATTCACGGTGATTTTGAAGTCGAACCCCCAGAAAATTTTGATCCCATCAAGCAATTTCTCGCAATTCGGGAACATGGACCAAACCCCCATCCCTTTCAACCCGAGCAAATCAGGCTACCCCCAGGGGCAAGCTTAGTCGTTCGTAGACAAGCTTGGCTCGATAGTGTGCCACCTCGTCCCAGTTTGACAGGCAAACTGCCCGGATTATTCGTGCAGGGGGATGATTATGAGCCATTGCTGTATATGTACAAAGCAGGTTGGGAAATTTGGTATAACCCAGCCATGCATAGCTATCATCAGATTCCCCAGTGGCGTCTTCAGAGAGATTACTTACTCACTCTCGCTCGTGGCTGTGGTTTAGCAACCTGTCAGCTCCGCCTGATTAATGCTACCTTTTGGCAAAAGCCTATAGTAATTACCAAAACCTTATTGGGAAATTTGCGCCGATTTCTCCTACATTTCCTTAAGTATCGAGGACAATTTAAAACTAATCTCATTGCTGCCTTTGAACTAGAATTCTTCTGGGGCAGTTTGCTCAGTCCATTTTTTACTATTAGAAAGCTTTTACAAAATAAGGGAACAGGGAACAGGGAACAGGGAACAGTGGAAAATAATAGTTGACGCACATACTATCATTATAACACTTTTTTAATAGGTATGTTTAGATAAAAAAAAATCATATTCAATGAAGTACAAAAACTAATTTTTCCGACTCCCGATTCCCGATTCCCGATTCCCGATTCCCGATTCCCTATTCCCTACTCCCTACTCCCTACTCCCTACTCCCTACTCCCTACTCCCTACTCCCTACTCCCTACTCCCTACTCCCTTTGCTAAAATGACTCAAATATCCTTAATTATTCCAGTTAGAAATAGGCAACACTATACTCAGAATATTCTGAGTCAAATTTTTCAGCAAATTCCTCAAGCAAATACCGATAATACCTCAGTTATCTCAGTCATCATAGTAGATGATGGTTCCACAGATGGCACCCCAGACATGATTAGACGTCAATTTCCCAATGTTTACTTAATTGAGGGAGATGGCAATCTTTGGTGGACAGGTGGAATTTGTCTCGGGATGAACTATGCCATAGATAAATTAGACTCCGATTACCTAGTGTGGCTAAATGATGATATTTCTCTGTCAGACAATTTCCTTAACAACCTGATTGATATTTGTCAATCTCCACTGTACAATAATACAATTGTTGGGGGTATTGTCCGGGATAAAACCTATTCCGATTGGATTGTGTTCAGTGGCATGCATAAAAAACAGCCAATTCGGAGTATGGATTATTTTGCGACAGCAGAAGCTAGGTCAGTCGATACCCTAAATGGTAATATAGCTATCATCCCCAGAGCAGTGGTCGATAAAATTGGATTTCCAGATGCTGATAGATTCCGGCATTACGGCGGTGACTTTGAGTTTGTTAGTCGTGCTCATAAATCAGGATTTAACGTGATTTTGTCAAGTAAACTCCAAGCCACTACTGATTATAATTTAAATGACTTGATTCGTTATATGCCCCCTTTACTACAATGGTATCTTCAACCGAATACAGCCAAAAGACTAGAGATATTGAAAGGATTCACTAATTTAAAGTCAAATTATAATATCTGGCATATGGTCAATATAATTTATGAAGAATCACACCATGTACCTTTCTGGAGGTATGCTATTTCCTATGTTAGGCAAGTTATTAAACTGTTAGTCAGTGATTTTTTACTCAAGAGTAAAACCGAAACAACTCTCAAAACCTATTTGAAGCAGCAAAATGCTCCAGAAGAAACTATTAAGGGGCTAATGAACCATAGAACTAAATCAGTATAGCATTGTCAGCTATCAGCTATCAGCTATCAGCTATCAGCTATCAGCTATCATATTAAACTAAATACTTAAATTTTTTCCTACTCCCTACTCCCTATTCCCTACTCCCTGCTCCCTGCTCCCTACTCCCTACTCCCTTAATGTCAGAACCATGAAATTTAAATGAAGGCCAGCTTAATATCTATAATTATACCGGTTTATAATGACGAAAAAACTATCAAACAGACTATTCAATCTGTTTTAAATCAGACATTTACGGATTTTGAAATAATTGTCATTGATGATGGCTCCCAAGACTCGACAGGGGAAATAATTTATAGTATCAAAGATGTTCGATTAAAAATTTTTTCCTATCCCAATGCTGGTGTCAACTCAGCCCGTAATCGTGGATTATCCCATGCTTCAGGGGACTATATTGCTTTCCTAGATGCCGATGATCTCTGGCATCCAGATAAATTAGAGTTCCAGTTAAAGGCTTTAGAGGCAAACCCCCAAGCCGCCGTTGCCTATAGTTGGACAGATTATATCGATGAATCAGGTCAGTTTGTGCGGCGGGGTAACCATATCACTCTCAATGGTAATGTTTATCCTCAGCTCTTGCTAACTGATTTTTTGGAAAATGGTTCTAACGTCCTGATTCGTAAGAAAGCATTTGACACAGTTGGTCAATTTGATGAATCCCTAACCCAGGCAGAAGATTGGGATATGTGGCTGCGGCTCGCAGCTCGTTATCCCTTTGTAGCTGTACCATACCCACACATTTTATATCGAGTCTCAGCTAATTCAGCCTCTTCTGATACTTCCAAGATGGAAGCAGGTTGCTTACAAGTAATTGAACGAGCCTTTGCTGCTGCTCCTGATTCTCTACAATATCTGAAAAAGCACAGCCTCGCTAACCTGTATAAGTACCTAATTTTCAAGGCTTTTGAATCATTTCCAGAACGACACATAACCCTAGCCGCACTCCGATTTCTTTGCCATGCCCTCAGACATGATCCAACCTTATTACTGGCAAAGGTTACCTTAAAAGTATTGCTGAAAATTATCCTATTACTTATATTACCTGCTCCTCAGTCTACCGCATTACTGAATCGATTTCCAGGATTATTTAATACTAGCACTATTCTTGGATATCTGCGAACAGAACCTTAGAGCATCTTGGTTTTAGGGAGCTTCGGAGCAGGCAAGTGTGGGGAGATGGGGAGATGGGGAGATGGGGCAGATTTTTATTAAGGGTAATTATCCGGAGATGATATTAGTGATTGGCTCAAGACAATACTAATGGTGCGAGGTTTGGTGTTGATGAGCTGAGCCTGTTAATAACTTTCAACATAATAACCTTTAACATAAAATAGCAATTCTCTCTCCGATTAGGGACAAAGCGATCCCCCTAAATCCCCCTTAAAAAGGGGGACTTTGAGATTTATAAATGTACCTCATCAATGCAATAAACTAACCTTGGCCAAAAGGCCACGCTACGCGAACAACCTGCTAACCTTAAACACTAATAACCTTGGCCTTTTGGCCACGCTACGCGAACAACCTACTAACCTTAAACCTACTAACCTTAAACTTACTAACCTTCAACCTACTAACCTTAAACCTACTAACCTTAAACTTACTAACCTTCAACCTACTAACCTTCAACAATAATAACCTTAAACCTGCTAACCTTGGCCTTTTGGCCACGCTACGCGAACAACATACTAACCTTAAACCTGCTAACCCAAAAAAATAGCCGCAGAAATACTTTCCACGGCTAGGAATTTTCGCTTATGCACTCAATTTTATTACCAATCTGTTCGCTACGCGAACAGACCGGAGCCTTTGTCCGGGGGGGAAACCCCCCCAGAAATTTAAGGTGTTAACGCCAAATCCAGTATCTCCTCATCATCGTCATAAATTGCCCTGGAATTCCAGTGGGCTGAAGAGGACTCCACTCCGAAAGCTGTGCATAGCCCATGGCATTAAGGATATGCATGGTATGGCTTATTTGCTGGCGAGTTCCCTTCAGAATATACGGAACAAGGAATTCTTTTTCGGAAAACTCCTCAGGAGTAATCTCCGGAGTGATATCCTCTGGATTGTTGTCTGAATTTGGCAGAAAATTGTGATGCATAGTCGAAACAATGTTTTTAACTTAATAAATATAATCATAATGATTACTAACATATTTGTCAAGGGTTTTTAGAATTTTTTTTGAGGGATAATTTAAAGGAAACGAGGAAATCGGGAATCGGAAATCGGGAATCGGGAATCGGGAATCGGGAATCGGGAATCGGGAATCGGGAAAATATCGGAAGCGTTCGCGTAGCGTGACATGCAGGTCAATCGCGTAGGGTGACATGCAGGTCAATCGCGTTTTTTTTTAATTAAAATTACCGATAAAATCGGTTAGCTAAAATTGTAATAACAAGTTAGCGTTAGCGTAGCGTGACATGCAGGTCAATCGCGTAGCGGCTCTTTGCTGAGCATCGCGTTTTTTTTCGGAGTAATATTACCGAAAGCTTCGACAACAGTAAATTTGTAAAATCTGAAGTTCCCTACTCCCTACTCCCTACTCCCTACTCCCTGTTCCCTTTGCCATTAATCTACACCGTTCAATCATATCAATATAAGCTGGCGATAACTCCTGCCAACTAAACCGTTCATAGACCGTACGATGACAATTTTCACGCTTACTATCGTTATACCCTTCACTCAATACTTGAGTAATTAAATTAGCTAAACTTCCGGTTAATTCAAAATTAGCGAAATATCCTTCATTGCCTAAAACAAAGTGAGTAATGTCATAATCATGAGCTAAACAAGGTAAACCATGGGACATCGCTTCCACAATTACTCTTGGTAATCCTTCATGGAGAGACGCTAAGACGAAAAGATCAGCAACCTGATAGTAATTCGTTACTTGCTCACGAGCAACAGTTCGCACTTGAAACTGATCAACCCCTAATAGCTCTTGGCCAAGCTGAATAATTTCTGGTGATTCAGCATCCTGTTGACCTAATAATAATAGGAATGGTCTAGGTTTTGGCAAACTCGCTACTTCATTAATAATGTAGTCCATGCGTTTATGATACTTATTAATCGCTGCGACAGAAAGAATTAACGGTTGCTGTTTCGGTAGTCCTAATTTCTCTCGTAACCCCTCTCGTTCTAATGGTGACAGTATCTGTAATTTGGAAGGGATGAAGAATCCAGAGGGAAGTAGACTTTGTTTCTCAACAGGCTCTCCATAGGTTAACGCCTGTTTATAGTGAATTGGTGTTAACTGCTGTACATGATCCCAACGGTAAAAAGGAGGAGAGAAGGCTCCTCCATTACGGAAAAGCAGCTTATAATTCTGTTTTGTCAAACGCCGCCAGTGCCACAGTAGATAGCCTAAGCCATCATCACTGAAGTAAATTACCTCTGGACGTTCACGATATATATGTGATAATAAACTTACGATAAATGATGCTTGTTCAATAAAGTAGCCTTCTTGTCTGACAAAATAGTCACCTTTTTTTAAAAAGTTACTTAATTGCTTAACCAATCTTCCCAGTTGACCGGCCATCCAACTATACCGTGGTAGATTCCATAATGTAATCATTTTTTCTTGAGACTTACCTCCTCCTTTAAACAGGGTGATATCAAGAGAAGATTCCTGAGATAAAGCGGCGAAGCACTCTTGGGCAAACGATTCATAGCCCCGCTGGATATGACCCAGACCAGAACAGATTATAAAAACTTTAGTCATGGTATATAGCAGTTATCAATATGGGTGAGGTACTTTCGTCTTGGGTTTTAGGGAGCAGGGAGCAGGGAGTCGGGAGTAGGGAGTCGGGAGGGTGGAGTGGTAAAAATTATGTGTATCTCATGAATGAGTCTGAGAATTGCTATAGCGGATTTATTTATCTTGGGTATATAGTTAAATTGTATAGCGCTGCGCTCAGGTAATAGGGAATTGATCACTTTGGTTTTTTTGTTAAAATAGCTTTTTTTATAGTAATGACGTAAACAGGATTTTTTGGCAATTCCGAAGTTCCCGACTCCCGACTCCCGACTCCCGACTCCCGACTCCCGACTCCCGACTCCCGACTCCCGTTCCCATCCTGGGAGGGGTTAGGGGGGATTCCGACTCCCGACTCCCTTTTGTTAACATCTAAAATTAACCTATAATAATTATGATACTTAACGGGATTTTAGTTAGATCAATCATTGTTGGTGCTTGGTCTTTTGTCAAGAGCAAACTACCACCAGAAGGAAGACGAAAACTAGGAACATTCCTAGGACGAATGGCTCAAAAGCCTCTAATCACTAGTCTAGTGCGTTGGTATGATCAACGGTCAGTGGATGCCTATCTGATTTCATTTCCTAAATCTGGACGAACCTGGCTCAGATTGATGATTGGACGGGTATTAGAAAAGCATTTAGGTCTAACTGACCCCAAAATTATGGAGAGAATATTGGAGTTGGAAACCTTAGCACCATTGCACCCTGATGTCCCAAAAATTCGAGTTATTCATGATGATGAACCAGAATGGAAAAAGCCTGATGAACTTGTTCAAAGTAAGGCCAACTATAAAAATGCTAAGGTAATTCTATTAGTCCGAGACCCTAGGGATGTAGTAGTATCTATCTACTTTGAACATACTAAACGGGTGGGACACTATGCTCACATCATGCAGCAAGTAGACTCTCTGAAGCAGTATGCTGAACGAATTAAACCCTATGAGGGGGATTTGCCTAGCTTCATTCATGAGTCAGTGGGGAGCTTTGATACCTTGATTAGGTATTACAATATATGGGAAGCTAATCGCCATCTACCGAAATATTTTTTGCTGGTGCGTTATGAAGATATCCAAACAAATACCCAAAAAGAATTGAAGCGGGTTTTAGAATTTTTAGGTGTTAAATCAGTTCGGAATGAAGTAATTGAGGAAGCTGTTAACTTTGCCTCCTTTAAGAATATGCGCCAGATGGAACAAAACCGGACATTTAAATCCGATCGCTTGACTCCAACTGACCAGCAAGATCAAGAGTCTTACAAAACTCGTAAAGGAAAAGTGGGAGGATTTACTGAATATTTAAATCAAGAGGATATTGATTATCTGAATTCAAAAATGGAGGAAAATTTATCTTATTTTTACCACTACAAACCCTGAAGCTGTTGTGGGTTATGATACTAAGTAGCGGTCAAAGGTACAACTTTCTATTGCCCCAATCTCCCCATCTCCCCATCTCCCCATCTCCCCATCCCACCAATCTACTATCTTTGAATGCAACTCGGTATCAGGTGTGGGGTGTTTAGCGATCGCGTAGCGTGACAAGCAAGTCAATCGCACTCAAGGCAAGTGGGCTTATTCAACAGGCTAGACTAAACTAGTGTATATATCTAGCTAGTCGGCTATTAAAAATGATTCTTAACCAAAACTTCCAGGTCATTGATAATGCTGCCCAAATTGATGAGCACTTTTGTTTAAAATTAGAACCGGAAGCTAAGGCAAAAGTCTACCGAGTCTTGATCAACGATACAGGACAAATCCTACTCGATCCAATTCCAGAAGAAGAACAGTGGTTATGGCAAAATCCCGAAACCCTGGCGCAGGTGAAACGAGGTATCCACCAAGCAGCAGAAGGGAAAGGAAAATATTTAGGTGATTTCGCTCAGTATGCTAGCCTGGAGATTGATGACTAGTGGATTTTCGGTTGGAATTTCAATCTGAAGCTGAACAAGCAGCTGACTGTTTTGGCTATTACCTCTCATCCCTAGCCAGGAAATTTTTCATTGTTGTCCCTATCCCTACCATGTTCTGTAGATTTGGGGGGTTAGGGGGGCGAAACCAACTAAACTTCACTAGTCTTCCCCAAGATACGGAAATCCGAATCCCTATCGGTGGACAACCCCATCTGTCGTATCAAAAGTTATCCCTCAGAATCGTTAAAGGGACATTCATATAAATATACCTATACCAATGACTGTACTGGAACAAGGCACAATCACGATTCATACTGAGAATATCTTCCCGATTATCAAGAAGTCTCTCTACACCGATCACGAAATCTTCTTGCGGGAGCTGATCTCCAACTCAGTGGATGCCATCCAGAAGTTGAAGATGGTCTCTTATGCTGGGGAGATTGACGGGGATGTGGGAGACCCGGAAATTAAAATTACCATTGATAAGGATAAGAAAACTCTCTCCATCTCAGATAACGGCATTGGGATGACTGCCGATGAGGTGAAAAAGTATATTAATCAAGTTGCTTTTTCTAGCGCTGAAGAATTTATCCAGCAGTACCAAAAGGAAGCTGACCAACAGATTATCGGTCACTTCGGATTGGGTTTCTATTCTGCTTTCATGGTGGCTCAGAAGGTGGAAATTGATACCCTGTCTTATCAATCAGGAGCTTCAGCGGTTCATTGGGCCTGTGATGGTTCTCCAGCCTTTGAACTATCGGATTCTGAGCGCACCGAACGGGGTACTACCGTTACCCTGACCATGCAAGAGGAGGAACAGGAGTACCTAGAACCCTCACGGATTCGTCAGCTAGTCAAATCCTACTGTGATTTCATGGCAGTGCCCATCAAGCTGGAAGATGAGGTGATCAACAAGCATGAGGCACTGTGGAAGAAATCTTCAAGAGACCTGACCAAAGAAGACTATCTAGAATTCTATCGCTATCTTTACCCGTTCCAAGATGAACCCTTGCTGTGGGTACATCTAAACACAGATTATCCTTTCTTGCTTGATGGCATTCTCTATTTCCCTAAGCTAAAGCCAGACGTGGATGTGACTAAGGGGCAAATCAAGCTTTTCTGTAATCAAGTGTTTGTGAGTGACAACTGTGAGGAAGTAATTCCTAACTTCCTGATGCCACTGCGAGGGGTGATTGATAGTCCTGATATTCCCCTGAATGTTTCCCGTTCTGCTCTGACCAAGGACAGGACAGTGGCTCGGATTGGTGACTTTATTGCTAAGAAAGTTGGCGATCGCTTAAAGCAACAGTATCAAGATGAGCGGGATAAGTACATCCGTTCCTGGCAAGATGTGGGTACATTCGTTAAGTTTGGCTGCATCAATAGCGATAAGTTTAAGAAACAAGTAGAAGATATTGTGATCTTCCGCACCACCTATCAACCGGTGGAAAGTTCCGAAGCTCCAACCACTGATACCCCTACTGACACCCCTAAGGTAGAAGTGCAATCCCAAGAGGGGGATGCTTGGGAGGATGTCACTCCAGATGCTGGCACAGAAAAGGACAAGTCTTCCTCTTCTCAACCCTACACTACCATCAAAGAGTATCTAGAGCGCAATAAAGAAAATCACGAAAATCGGGTATTCTATTGCACTGATGAGGCTAGCCAAGCCACTTATGTAGAACTGCACAAAAATCAAGGGTTAGAAGTCCTATTTATGGACTCCTTTATCGACACCCACTACATTAGCTTCTTGGAACGGGAATATACAGAGGCTAAGTTCTCTCGGGTCGATTCGGACTTGGATGATACCCTTGTTGATAAGGAGCAGGAAAAAGAGATTGTTGACCCGAAGACCAACAAAACCCGTTCTGACCTGATTAAGGAACTGTTCGAGCAAGCGATTAATAAGCCTAAGGTCAATGTCCGGACTCAAGCCCTCAAGTCTGATGACCCCCAAGGCACCCCACCGGCAATGGTATTGTTACCGGAAGCAATGCGCCGTCTACAGGAAATGACTGCCATGATGCAGCAGGAGTCAGTGCAGTTCCCAGAGGAACATATTTTAGTGGTCAATACCACCCACCCACTGATTCAGAATCTAGTCAACCTCAGTCAAAGCAGTATTATTCAGAGTGGCGGTCAGTCTCCCTCAGCGGAATTGGCTAGCATGATTTGTCAGCATGTCTATGACCTGGCACTGATGGCCCAGAAAGGCTTTGATGCCGAAGGCATGAAGGCGTTTGTGGAACGGTCGAATAAGGTTATGACCCGTTTGACGCAAGAGTAATCGGGAGTAGGGAGTAGGGAGTAGGGAGTAGGGAGTAGGGAGTAGGGAGTAGGGAGTAGGGAGTAGGGAGTAGGGAGTAGGGAGTAGGGAGTAGGGAGTAGGGAGTAGGGAGTAGGGAGTAGGGAGTAGCCCTCTAATCACAAACCGCCTTGTAAATAAAACTGACTTCTGCCATTTTCAGGAGTATCGGGGTTATTATCCAAACGAGCAACAGCTAATGGCTCAATCAAGATTTGACCTGCTGCCAATTCCCCTCGATCGGGTTGTCCCCACTCACGGAAGCGAGTTGGCTCAACCCAGTCAACCCCAGGCACTTCCATGGCTTGGTTAACAATTTGGCTAAGATAGACCGGTTGACCGAAGGTAAAATTGTCAGGATGGAAGAAACCCCGTTGACCGATAGCTAAGTCTGTGTTGCTGAAGGTTTCCATAAGCGATCGCTTCACACTGCTCTGGAAATAGTTAGGCAAGACATGTACTGTCAAAGCAATATCGAGATTAACAAAATAGGGAGCCTGGATTTCGATATCATGACCCATTAACCGATAGGGAGCCATAAAAGCCAGTAGCTCTTCCCTAAATTGGGCATCAATCGGTCTACCACTATACCGATCCACAACAATAAATACGCTATACCAACTCCCTGTCCAACGCAACTGAGCTGCTGCTTTTTGGACTTCTGGATGACGCTGGATGGTAGTGGCATAGTCGGATTCGGTCACGCAGCGTTCAGGGGTTCGGAAGGCTTGGGGAGCGTATAACCGTGCTTGCTCAATCGGTTCCGGGTCAATTCCCCCTTGAGCTGCGATAGGATTCCTTACTCCAGTCACCTGTTTGACCAATTCCGCATAGGCATCACTAGTGACTGGTTCCAGATGAGCGATCGCATCAAGTCCCACATTACCCACCAAACCATTACCAATCCGGTAGCTGGTCATCAGCTGGGAATCTGGACTAGGTTGCTTGCCTTGAACACTATCACCAAAGCGCAGATAAGCAGTGCCATCACTCTCCATTTCCACCACAAAATCCGCCGCAAATCGGTCACTATTCAATAGGTCACGCTGCACCAACCAGGTTTCACCAGTATCCGATTGTAAACTGATCTGAGGCACTGCCGAACGGGGGTCTTGAACAACCGTTGTTGCCACCGCTTCGATAATGGCTTGCTGGTGGTTGTAAGGCACACTGTGGGTGAGACCAGTGCGAGACAACTTGGGACGATAACGACCAATGGTTGGGATAGTGGGCAGTATCTCTGTCCCCTCTTTAGGATAAGGCTCCCCATGGTCAGCCAAAACAATATTTCCTCGAGCCACCGTGATATCTGTGATTGGGCCAGTGCTACTCAGAGTTGCTAGCCATAGTTGGTAAGGCAGAGCATCCTGGGGGTGCCATTCAATCTCAGTAATATCTACTGGCTGATCAGTTGGGGGATGATGAAATTGACCACCAAGGGGGTCTTCTGTGGGAGTTACCTTAGTTAACCGTACTGGATGACGGTTTTGGGGGTTAGCCCCAGCCCTTAAACCAGTGTTTGGGTCTCTTACCTCTTCAAAGATCAACACATCCCCTGGTTGCAAAGCCAGATGTCCCATTAATGTTGCTTTGGTCTCTTGCTTCGACAGAAACCATTCCCTTGCTCCCCAGGTATAAAATTTAATCTCATTGTGGGCAGCAAATAGTTCCTGGGAATGTAGGGTTTGAAAGGTTTTTGCCCCTTGAGCCAAGACCTCACTCTTAGCAGAAGAATTAGGATCGATTACCGACCCTTGACCAGAAACATGGGTTAGTAGAAGAGTTCCTTGTTCTAGAAGAGTTCCAATGTCTCCAAGAGTTCCGTTTTCTAGCAGCCCCTCATTAACATTTACTGCTACCTGCACCCAGACTCTAGCATTGCAGCCCTCGTGCAACACGTAATCTACCAGCCTGCCGTGGCGGCGTACAGACGTGCGGCGGCGAGCTGTACCAAGGTAGGCTTCAGTAGCTACAGCATCCTGATAGTAACTGAGGTAGTCAGCAGAGTAGGCCAATACTTCCACCAGCGCAATCCCTAAATCCGCAGGATTTCGCTCTAGCCATTGAGGCATCACTTCCGACAAGCGGTTGAGCATTAATTGCCGAAAGCTGCTATAGTCTTTAGCTAAGTAATCTATCTCCGGTACCGACAGGGTTTCTATATCACTTGAGGATACTGGCTGGGGGTCAAAGGTAACTTGGTCTGGACGTTTGAAGGAAAAATTGACCCGCTCAAAAAACGGATCGAGGTTGCTAATATTAACCAGTTGTAGCGTATAGGTAGATAAATCACTAACCTGGGACTTAGTAGGAGCTTTGTATTCCACCAACAGCGTCAGCACATTCCCACTAGGTGGTTGGATTTCCAGGAGCCTAACATCAGTAGTTGTAACCGCCGTACCTCTAGTGATGCGAATATTTCTAGAGGTCAGGTTTGAGAGCACTTCCTGGGTTGCTTGTGTGGAAGCTGGTACAAAATGAAGCTTTAGCGCCCACTTATTCGGTTCATTCGGTGTCTGTTGTGATTCCACCTGAATGTAATCCAGCCCGATCTGTTTAGTTTGACGACTAAGAGCGATCCGGCGTTGGTGTCGGAACATGTGTTCAGCTGTTACCAAGTCTGTCATATCACAAACCTCGCTCAAACTCAGTTACCTGACGCTGTTGATTACGCCGAATCACATACTGCACTGTGACTCGCAATTTAGTATCTTCACTCTCCACTTGCACCCTCTCGACTTGAATTAACTCCCCTAACCACTGCTGCAACGACCCTTGAACCAGAAACTGAACCGCAGTACTCAGTTCCTCACTATTCGGAGCAAAGACCAGCTGCATCAGACTGCAGCCCAAGGTAGGACGGTTGACCCGTTCTCCTGGGGACGTAAACAGTAATTGTTCCATCAGCTGAGGGATGTGTTCTTCAGAGGTAGCCTCTGCTGTCCGCCTCCGCCCATCGATTTGGAAAGGATAGCCTATCTCCATTGCTACATAGATAGCTCTGACCACAACTCATTCACTATAGCCTGCTCCCTAAGTGAGTTGATCTGGCTTCCCAGGTTGGGTTGAGTTGGGTTGAACATAGTGAAACCCAACTCTGGCAAGGGTTTGGTTGGGTTTTGTTACTGCTCCAGGGCTCTCTAGGGAAAATCAAGGATTTTGGGAGTTTTCTGGAAAACTATTGAAGCGATCGCATTCACAAATCTTAATAATTTATCGACTACTTTGCTGCTATTTGGGGCTTGAATTGTGTTCTACAGGGTACCTAAATCAATTGTGATAATTTTTGATGCCATATTCCCTACTCCCGATTCCCTACTCCCTACTCCCTACTCCCTCAGGACTTACGCAAGCACGCTATATATAGCGTGCTTGCGTAAGTCCTGAGTATGATATGATGGTGAGGGGGTAACAAGCAGGTTAAAAACGGGTTGGGGTAAGCTTTTGAGCCATGCTATTCCAAAAAAGATTGGGTTAATTGACAGGTTAATTAACGCCTCTATTTGCGTACGCAAAGTCTTGAAACCTAATTTTTTCGTTGGTCAAGTTTAATTGGGATGGCCATCCCTGGGGACATCTTCTCAAAGGTAACCCAACTGAAACCCTTACTACACGCTTGCAGGAGAATTTTCACCCCCTCAGGAAACGATGGCTTTTACAGAATTGCAATTATGGGCAATAGTCCGGACATGAACTGTGATAAAGTATTGGTGATGATAGTTTACCATAAAATTGATTAATATGATCAATTATTTCTCCCATGTAAGTGTTGTAAAGACTCACAATAAAGGAAAAGGGGTTTTCGCAGATAAAAAATTCGATGTAGGGGAAATTGTTTTAGTAGGTAAGCCAGTTGCAAAGTCGCCAGAAAGGACTTGGCAGACTTTGCAAATGGACATAAATACTCATGTGAGAATGGATGAGCCTTTTGAGCTTGTAAATCATTCCTGTGATCCTAATTGTGGAATTAAATTGAATGAGTTCAATGGATACAGTCTAGTGGCAATGAAAGAGATTATCCAAGGAGAAGAAGTGACTTTTGATTATTGTATGTCTGAATGGATTTCAATTGCTGTGCCTAATTGTAATTGTCAAAGCAATATCTGTAGAGGCTCTATTAATGGTGGTAAATTTTTATCCGATCAGATTTTGGAGAAGTATCGAGGTTTCTTGGCTCCCTATTATGCAAAATTATTAGAGAAATAGGCAATGCTATAGCGTTTGTATATGGGTGAGTAAGGTTTAATCGGAGATGGTTGCTTATCACTAAATTTCCGGACATGATATTACCAACTAGAACCCTTACCACACAAAGCTTGCAGGCGAATTGTCGCCCCTTCAGGATGCGTTCCCGTAGCGTGGCCCAAAGGCCAAGGTCAATGGCAATACTATTCTATTAGTAGTCAACTGCTCTAAGACAGTATCGAAATAGTTGTTGATGACTTCGATTAGTGCGATGGGTAGCCAATTGCACTATTCTATTAGTAGTCAATTTTTCTAGGACAGTATCGGAATAGTTATTTATTACTGGGATTAGTTCGATGCTTACGCCATTCCAATTGGCTCTTATTAGTTAACTGCTGTAGGACAGTATCGGTATAGTTATTGATGACTGCGATAATAAATTCGATGCGATCGCTTTTAGCGGAAGCTGAGGCCTTTGGCCACGCGGGGCGCGTTCGCTTCATCGCGAAGCGTGACCATTCGCGTAGCGTGGCCCAAAAGCCAATCGATTAGTGCCTAATAGCAAGAGGATTGATTGAGGTAGGGTTTACCCTCAACCAAACAACCTTCAACCACACAACCTTCAACCACACAACCTTCAACCACACAACCTTCAACCAAACCACCTTTAACCAAACCACCTTGGCCTATTGGCCACGCTTCGCGAACAACCAAACAACTTTGGCCTATTGGCCACGCTTCGCGAACAACCAAACAAAGACAGATCACATTCCCTTAACCCGACCTGGCATCGGGATAACAGTAACTGGAGTACCCGTAGGTACACAAGTTGCCTGAGAATCTTGCAACAGCACTGGCATTCCCATCACCTTGACTCGCACTGAACCAGTAATCCAGGATGCAATCAAGCAAGGACCAACATTGGCCGGTGGAGGAGGATTGGCACAACCAGCCACCACATAGGTGGGAGCTTGGGTAAGCACTGGTTGACCCATTATTTTGACCCGGGGATTGGGAACCATCGGTTGGACTTGTCCGCCATGAGCACACAAGATTTTGTTAGCAAGAGATAACACAAAACCAGGCATTAAATCACCTCCAACGCGCCATTATTAATATTCACGCTAGCAGGTGAAAGTTTAACATTAGCAGCACCATTACTCAGTTCAATTCCCGAAGGAGCTAGCTTTACTGTTGCTGGAGAGTTACTAAGTTCGATTCCTGATGAGGATAGTTTGGCCGCTGCTGGAGAGTTATTAATCTCTACCCCTGATGAGGATAGTTTTATCACTGCTGGACTTTTACTTAATTGAATACTATCTTTGGCTAACTTACCAGTAGAGGAGCTATTTTTTAAATCAATACTGTCTTTAGTTAGCTTAATTTCAACCGCATCTTCTTTGATTTGAATATTATCAACAGCCAGGGTAACCGTAGACGCATCATTGCTTAACTCAATGGTTTCTGCTGTTAACTTCGCGATGGTTTTGCTATTGTTATTGATTTCAATCCCGTTATCATCAAACACTAAAGTCAGCGGATTAGATACCACTGGTTTAGCCACTTCAATGGTCAACCCTTTGGTAGTCCCAAAATTACTGAGAGTGAAGGTAATTCCATCAGTTTTAAAGACTTGCACTTTCTCTGGGTCAAGCACTTTCGCATTTGCCGGTAGCTCACCTTTGCCCCAGAAGCAACCAGTCCAAATCGGGTAATCGGGATCGCCTCCTTCAAATTCCACCCAGACATTTGCTCCCACTGGCGGAATCGCAAAAAAGCCGACATCAGCTCCAGCATAGGGAACACAGGGCATTGCCCAGCTTTGGCGACCGTCACCTAATACTGCTGGTACACTCACCTGTATCCGACCAAGGTACATCAGGTCTTTATTCCCAGTCACTGTGCCACGATATTTGCCAAAAAATTCTTTCATGGTACTACTGCTAACGTTGTCGAACCCAATCCTTCACGGGTTAGGACGAATTGCTGCTTATATTGTCCCGTTTGGAGCTGATGAGTCACACTTTTAACATAATAAAACCCATCATACTGATTGCCTACCCCTCGCACACCCACAAGAGCACCAGCTTGGAGGATACCGTTGTACTCTAGAGCATTCAAGGTCCCTTCCGCTACCACTACGTCATCTAAGGATGTATCGGTTATCCCTTGAGCAAACGCCTTAGCTTGAGATTCACTCAACCCCTGGATGGGTTTGGGAACCACTGTCCGAACTTGAGACTGTTTCAAGGCTGAGGTTTGGGCTAGGGGGAAAAGCTTACTAGAGGAAATGTCTAGGGATTTGACTTTGTTGGTATCCCGGTCTTGCACTTGTCCAGACACCGTAGTAGCGGCAAGGGCATTGTACTCGAAACTGATCGATTCCACATTAGTATTCGAGCCCATATTCACCGAAAGGGCAGACTGGGGTAATCCCAAGCGTTTCGGGGGTCCCCAATAGGCCGTGTTAGTTCCAGGTGCTGGTCCTGGAGTAATGTAGAAAACATAACCATGACGCCTTGCCATTTTCAGAAGGTAGTCCAAGTCAGTGCCATGCTGAACAGGGATGCGCTCCGTCGGTAAGGGAGGTTTGTCGGTCAGTGGCGGAATGACTTGGGGGATAAGACCATATTTGGCATAGCTAGCGATAATTTTATTAGCAATTATCGTTTCGTTCTGGGCTGGGTGCTCAACAATCTTTTCTTCTAAGTCCATCATCACGCTGACATCTTCCCCAGTCACCACGATGCTAGATTCCCCAGGATTATTACTGGGCAAGAGCTGCTGGTGAGTAATCACGCCATCCATCAACACCTGAGGCTTACCGTTGAAGATGACCACCAGAATTACTCGGTTGAAGGGTTTGAGCTCTCCACTTTTTAGCACAGGATAATCCCGCTCTACCAAACTGGCACTGCGACCAGCTCGAAAGCGCAGTTGAAAGCCAGAACGCTCTTGGGCAGAATGGGTAACTTCAACGTTAGCTAGGGATTCGATTAGCACCGAAGACGCTGGCTTGGGCACTGTTGAACCAATTAGTACCGTGAGTTGAATGCCTAATTTTACCATTGTACATTGGGTGAGGTACTTTCGTCTTTGGTTTTAGGGAGTCGGGAGTCGGGAGTCGGGAGTCGGGAATAGGGAATAGGGAGTCGGGAGTCGGGAATAGGGAACAGGGAACAGGGAACAGGGACATCTCCCCATCTCCCCATCTCCCCATCTCCCCATCTCCCCATCTCCCCATCTCCCCATCTCCCCACACTTCCCTCTCTGTCGGTATTTTCTACAACTGCGGCTGGGGAACTCTTAAGACTTTGCCTGGTTCTGCGGTGAGGTCAAAGGGATTCATGGTATTGTTGGCATCGCACACTTGCCAAAACTGTTCTGGATCACCGAGATTGCTGTCGGTAATTAGATCTAAGCGATCGCCTTCTGTAACGGTTACTTCTACAAGTAAGGACAAGGTTTCCCCCTGAGGTAGAAAGCGCCGACGCTTGTAGGAAATTACTCGATTATCTGAGCTGGTGAAGGTGGCTGTTTCTAGATTGTAGTAACGGCTAGTGGCTTGGAACATAGCTTCAAAACTTCCAATTTAAATGCATAATAGCTTAGCATTTCTCTAGCGATGCAGCGCCTTCATGCGGGGGTTTCCCCCACTCGCGCTTTGCATCAAGACATGGATTGAAAAAAAATACAGTTGTTTACATTACCCAGTCTTTTTGTCAAGTAGTTCATTTGTTCTGCCAATTTGACCTGCTCCCAAAACAGGCAGCATAAATTGCCGGGAGCAGGTCAAAGTTGCAGAACAACATATAAACTCTATACTATCAGAGCAAGCTAAAACCAATGAGGGGGCTATAGCTTTACTAAAAATGCTCTGCATAAGTGACCTGCTCCCATTCCGACTAACTATTACTGTGGGAAAATCTTAATGTCTACATCATCAGGGCCACCGTTGGCAAAAATGACCTTTGAAGATGGATGCTCACAGGTTGGATAGATATAATCTCTAGGTTCTAATTTATAAGCACCGCAGCCATGAAAAACAAAAACGGTTGAGCCCTCATCACCTTTGTCTACGAGATCGAAATCAAGTGGGCGATCTTGAATAACATTTATTTCCTTAGAGTCTTCAGCTTTTACGGTAAACCAACCGTATTCATAAACAACCTCTACCTCTTGAGGGGAGACATCTTGAGCATAAGCATGACCAACTTGTAAACTCAAGACCGCGACCAGGGCAAACACTATTGCCAACATGGCTTGCATAATACGTTTCATTTGTCTTTCCTTTTCCGTAATTGTCAGTTGTATTCGACAGTACTTAGGTTTGTTTATCAGTCTATTAATCGAGACTGATTTAACCGGTATTCGGACAAAAGTAATCCTACTAAGTGATTCAGTGACTTGGCTCCAATTGGCTAATTGCTTTAGCCTTCTACAGGGGAAAAGTCTCAGCTGACCTGGGAGCCACTGTCAACTATAGGTTAATTTATTTTTCCTTTAGTAGGTTACTACTAACTTGCCGGAGTGTCAACAAACTATGAATTAGTTTAAATTCAATTAAACTACTAAATAAAAACGTAACTTTAACAAAATTCGCTATCCATCCGGGATGGATAGCGAAACGATAACTTGCGACTCACAACGATTGAGGTTATAATTAAGATGGTTGCTGACCCGCCTGACCGACGAAAAGGCTACCTAAGAAAATGTCTAGATATCAAGCGCCTTGTTTTAGACCTATAGGTATACAAAGTAAAGCGCAGAGCTCAGGGAAGAGACTTGCCCCAGCTGGTTAGCCATCGAGCTCTAATTCCATGGTAAGTCTATCGTAAAAGTTATAGGTCTATAGAAGGCGGACGTCTGCCTGTGGACGCCTCGTCAACGACCAATTCTAGCTTGAGGCGCGACCCCGTAATTCAATTCGCCATTGGAAAGCGCGCCTTTGAGGCATCGGGGACGCGTGCGGGAAACCCGAAAGACGAATAAGACCCTCCCTGAACTGACCTGAGAGCGGGAAGCCCCAACCTCAGCGTTCGCGTAGCGTGACCAAAGGTCAAGCAGGTTGGGGTACTTCACAGTATCTAATCAGTACAGTTAATCACGATAAGTACAGCTTATTCTGACGTAAGTATTCAGCTTATGCGCTATGCGCACGCTACGCTCTTGGCTAATGGCTGACCGCTGACCGCTGAATGCTTACCTCAAAGCAATGGAATACTTCCTCCTAGTTAAAGCCTAGGCAATTCCCGGTAATTCCTGGGATTGCCGACTAGGATGCAGACTAAGGATTAACTTCCTACGTTGTTTTGGTCATGATACCCAGGGATGAACTTCAGTCCCTGGCTCTATCGTTAACCATTAAGGTGAAGGCAAATGTGTGGTTAGCCTAACAAGCCATTACAACCTTGTCGTTCGCGCAAGCGTGTGCGAAGCACTCGGAACACATTACCGAATTGAGATGCACTAAAAATGCAGAATTACGTTTTTGTTATTGACACAAACAAGCAACCGTTAAATCCCATTCCGCCGAAGAAAGCTCGCCGATTACTAGACAAAGGTAAAGCCGCTGTTTTTAGGATGTACCCGTTCACGATCATCTTGAAAACTGCGATTAAGAATGCAACCATCTCACCATGTCAAATAAAGATTGACCCTGGTAGTAAAATAACTGGATTTGCCTTAGTCCAAAATAATCAGGTGATCTGGGGAATGGAACTAGAACACAGAGGAGGATTAATCAAGAAAAAATTAGAGTCTAGAAGAGCTGTAAGGCGTGGAAAACGTAATCGTCACACCCGTTACAGGAAGCCAAGATTCCTCAATCGTAAACACTCAGAAAGCTGGCTCCCACCTAGCTTAGAGCACAGGATATTGACTATTGAAACCTGGGTGAAGCGACTAATTAAGTTTTGCCCGATTAATGAGATTTGGATCGAAAGAGTTAAATTTGATACCCAAAAAATGCAAAACCCTGAAATCAGTGGTGTTGAGTATCAGCAAGGGGAGCTAGCTGGATATGAGGTGAGAGAGTACTTACTCGAAAAATGGGGAAGGGAATGCACTTACTGCGGTAAGCAGTCCGTACCATTACAAATTGAACACATTCACCCAAAATGTAAAGGTGGAAGCGCTCGAGTGAGTAATCTTTGTTTGGCTTGCGAAAAGTGCAATCAACGTAAAGGTAACAAGCCAATAGAAGAGTTCTTAAAAAAGAAACCAAGTTTACTGCAAAAAATCAAAACTAAAGCTAAACAGCCACTGAGAGATGCCGCAGCGGTAAACGCGACTCGGAACAAGTTGGTAAAAGTGCTTAAAAACATCAAACCCATAATCACAGGAACGGGAGCACAAACCAAGTACAACCGGACAAAACTAGGTTTCTCCAAGGAGCACTGGATTGATGCCGCCTGTGTCGGAGATATTGAGACCTTGGTCTTGAGAGTTTATCAGCCATTGTTAGTTACCTGTAAAGGTCAAGGAGGTAGACAAAAAGCAGCACTAAACAAGTACGGTTACCCGATTAGGCACAACCCATTAAAGCCTATTAAAGGTTGGGTAACTGGAGATATAGCTAAGCACCAAAAACTAGGAATAGGCAAAGTCACTCCTAGAACCAAAGGAAGCTTTGGATTTACCCCGTTAGGGATGAAAGGTTACAAAAGTTGTAAACCTCAAGATTTATCGGCGATACATCGAAAAGATGGATATACTTACAGCTTCTGCAAACATCTGCCGGAATCTACCGGACAATAGTCCTCCTAGACATTACCTGCTGCTCCCTTAGCAATACTGCTGACATTCTTAAGACTTTCCATGGTTGCCATCAGTTCTTTGCTAACTTGGTGAGCCATAAACAGAGCACCACCGAGGCTAGCCAGCTTCAGATCCTTGTAGCTGAGGACTTCTAGAGTAAGGTCAACATCAGCCCGAATCGGGTTAAGATTAACATCGTAAGCCAGTTCTTCAATATCCATACGATCTACCCGAACCGGTAGAATCCGATTACCCCCCCAGATAAATAGAGTTAGAGGAGCTTCCATCGCCACAATTTCCAGAGTTCCCGCTTTCGACATCGCGCTATTGGTCAAGACTGACAAGGTTTTGGGATACATTAGCATTTCCAGAGTTGCGATTTGGGGATGAATGCCCAAGGTAACCGCCATGGTATCCGCCTGCTCTAACCGGTCAGTGGCATCGATGGCCATTTTTAGACTAATGCTCTCTTTCGGAGGACCACTGATTCGTTTCGCTTCAGTCGGGTCTAGGTCAGATTTACCCTGTGCAGACAAATCCGCTCCTGCTGTCCGGGGCGTAAGCGATCGCGTCATCGTCTCGGGATTGTACTGAAAAAGAATCACACTAGCTAGGGGATTAGCAGGGTCTAGAGCGACTATTGCCCCTCTCAACAAACGAGGGGAAAGGGGAGATGTAGCCATGAAATCTTTTTGGTTAATAAACTGCTGATATCAAGTCTGTTTGAATACTTATTCTTGAGCTAACTCATCAATTGTTAATTGTTAATTCTTAATTGTCAATGGTTAAAGTGAATATAGCAAGGGAGCAGGGAGCAGGGAGCAGGGAGCAGGGAAGAGAGAAGAGGGAACAGGGAATAGGGAACAGGGAATAGGGAATAGGGAATAGGGAATAGGGAATAGGGAATAGCAATGCGCTGCATCAAGAGGTGCGACCCGTGGGTAATTTAATTCTTAATGGTAAGAGCGCACCTAACTTCGACTTACTCGTAGATGTTTCATTCCGCCATACCTCTATAAATAGCCTGAGCAATTTCCTTACCCATGTCTGTGGAATTGTGGGTTTTAGTTAAGTTTAAATTCACTGGTACAGTAGGAATATTGGTAGTATCTTGCCAATTTCGAGGTAGTCCCTTCACCTTAAGCAAACGGGATAATTCGGCTTCCACCGCTGTTTGTAAGCGTACCCGATCTAGTCTATTCAAGTCAATTCCTTCTAAGCTTAGCTCTGGGATTTTAATAGTAATGTTCATATTAAGGAAAGGGAGTAGGGAGTAGGGAGTAGGGAGTAGGGAGTAGGGAGTAGGGAGTAGGGAGTAGGGAGTAGTAAGTAGGAGAGCCTGTTTACTTAATTACTATTAGAAACGCTATAGGATAACCGCTATAATAATTAGCCCCAATTCTCAAAACTTGCTTCTTGCCTGAACCGACGTTCAACACTTTTGCTATCCTAGCTTATCCTAACTCTATTAAATAACTCTGTCAAATAGAGCTATAATTTTTCACTTAATTTTTAAAAAAATACTGTTTTCGACAACAAAAATCCAATATCGTTTATTACCTACTCCCGATTCCCGATTCCCGATTCCCGATTCCCGATTCCCGATTCCCTGTTCCCTACAAATCCAGACTTTATAATTATTAGTCTTACCAAATTTTCAATTATTAATAAATATTACAATAATTTAAATAACTTGCATAAAGTAAATTTAAGTGTTTCAATGATTAATGAACACTAACGGACTAATTTTAAGGCGATGTACACCAATTTTATTGTTTCACCTTTTTTGAATCAATCTAGTGAACTAATTATTCCGGGTTCCCATGGATTTTATCCCTACCAAGAACCAATTAAACATACTTTGACTGGTTCTAAGCGGGCGATTTACATTACGATCAGGAATTTGCAGACTCTGGGCTATGCCACAGTCAGCGAGTGGAGTCCACTCCAACGGACTTACAATCCTGGGGAATACATTTGTATTTTGCAGCGCAATCTGATTCTGGATTAAGCTCATAACCTAGCTGGGGGGTCTTCCCCCTAGTGCCACAGTTAAGACTAGTTTATTGGTTGTGTACTATTCCTTGTTATGGGGGGGTAAGAGCCACCGAGGGGTTTAGCCTAAATTCCTCGTAAATAGAATTAATCAGTGGGTGATACATTGCCTTAAATTGGTTTACATTTGTAGTCATTGCCTTGAATTGGTTTACTTTTGTAGTCGTGGAAGTATTTTCCACGGCTATTTTTTTTGGTTTTGACTGTGGAAGCTGCTGTGGATAGTGTGGAATGTATTCTGGTGAAGGTCAGCATAGGTTAAGCATGGGTGAATGCCAGGAAAATAATTCACGGTATCTCAGTGCTGCAATGTTCTGGATGCGATGAAGCTTCGCTTCCGCTAAAAGCGATCGCGTTTGCAAGAATTAGCTCAAGAATTAGCACAAGATGAGTCGGTAGACCCAGAAGCGATCAGGCAAGGGGAAGCTGCCATGGCAGAAGCAGAAGCCAATCACCCCCGACCTGCGCTGAAATATCTTAGTGAATGCTTTAACTTATCCTTGTTTGAACAAACAAGCTACGCATTCCCCCACCTCTCTAGGATGGAGGGGGTTAAGGAGCAACCCATTTAGTTATCGAAGTCGGGGACATTATTGTTATCTTGTCGTATTATCTTTTGTCTGCTAAAATATTAACTGTAATAGAGTTTGTTAGGAAGCGTAAAAACGTCAGCCAAAATCATAAGAACTGACAAGTGGCGACTTAATCCAACCCCCAATCAAAAAGCAGGGGTAGGGTGGGCAAATTCTATACATTTGACCATTTCAACAGTGATCATGTCCATTTGCCCACCCTACAAGATCAAGACCTTGAGGGGTAGGGTGGGCAAATAATCAGAATTTGACCATTTCAACAGTGATCATGTCCATTTGCCCACCCTACAAGATCAAGACCTTGAGGGGTAGGGTGGGCAAATTCTATACATTTGACAATTTCAACAGTGATCATGTCCATTTGCCCACCCTACAAGATATCCCCATCGGTGTTATGATTCAATTATCCCCATTAAATCGTACTATTTACAGCAACAATGTCAAGGGAAAATATAGCAACCGTTGTTAAAATTATAGAATCTCTACCTGAGGCACAGCAGGAGCGAGTTATTGAGCATTTACGGGAATATATTGCTGATATTGAAGATGAATTACAGTGGGATGAATCTTTTCGGAAAACACAAACTAAGTTAGTAGAAGTAGCGAGACTTGCGAAACAACAAATTGCTCAAGGACAGGGGCAAGCAATGGATTATGATAAGTTATGAAGTCTGCTACCTTACCATCTTTTTGGTCAAACTATTATGATCTTCCTTTAGAAGTCCGTCAAGCAGCAAAAAAAGCTTATCAGTTATGGTCAAATAATCCTTTTCATCCTTCCCTACATTTTAAATGTATTAATCGTGATGAGGATATTTGGTCAGTTAGAATTACTAAAAACTATCGTGCTATTGGAATTTTGGAAAAGGATCAGGTTACATGGTTTTGGATCGGTAGTCATGATAAGTATGAGGCGTTTTTTGGATAAATTAGAGCTTAAGGAGTGGCGCTCGCTTTTGTCGGGTGGGCAAATTGGGAATAATTTATAATCAAAGACTAAAATTTTGTCCACCTATCTGACTACAAGATCAGCGTACGCACTGTAAGAGGTGTTTGGTGGGCAAATAATGAGAATTTGACCATTTCAACAGTGATCATGTCCATTTGCCCACCAAACAAGATTAGCGATCGCCTAAGCAACAGCAAAATCTGTGTATTGTCGCATTTTTGGCTCATGAAACGCTAAGACAATATCCTCTTTGGGAACTCCAGCACGGACAAGGTCGGTAGCAATTCCTTCTTCTGTCCAGTCTTCCTCAATCCAAAATTTTCCTTCTCGAAGACGAACATATACGGTCATTCCGGTAATTTTTTCTCCATTTTGCCATCCTAAATTCATCCAAATATAGTGACCATTTGCTTCATCCGCAATCAGAAAATTCTCAATCGCCTCCTGAGAACGTTTTTGACATAATTCGATATAGTCAGTTAATAGTTGTTTAATAATTTTGGGGTATTGGGCTAATTTATCCATTGTCTTACCTCTTCTAATTCAGTATCTACAATAATTAAGGGAAGTTGATGTCTAGTGACTATTAATTGAATCACATCTTGAGTAAAAAAGTTTTTGTAGGCAATGCTACTAATAGCTAGATAAAGTTTTCGTTCAGGTGCAGTTTCATCATGCAGTCGCTCATGGGGGAAACCCCCAAGACCGCGCTGCATCCAGAAGATAGCGATAGATATCATATTGACCAAGAGCTTCTTTTAAATCTTGCAATTTTGATGTACCGACAAAGCTTTTGACTTCAACCACAAGTTTTTGTTCATTTCGTTGAACCGCAATGGGCCGTTCAGCTCCTAGATCGGCATAGAGTTTTGTTTTTCTATATTCAATAATATAGGGATCGTCAGTGATTATCCATCCATCTTTAATCAGTGCATTTTTCACAGCATTATGAATAATATCCAGTTTCGGCATGATCAATGGGAGCAAAGTATAAGCTTTTGATAAAAGCTGAGCGTATTTTAATCTTAGCTCAACAACACACCATCATGAAATTAGGGTGTGTTAGCTCCCCAGTTGAGGCAAGGAATCCCAACAAATACTGGAAAAAGAGGGGATGGTTTTGGGTTTTGCTCTCCCATAGAATCGATCAGTTTTATCAAAACTATAGATTCCCTCAACCCAATCTACAAGATCGGCGATCGCACTACTCCCTACTCCCTACTCCCTACTCCCTTTGCTATAGATCACAAATAAGTTTAAAACCTATGGACAACAACACTAAACAAATTTACAATTATACAGTTCTTCTAGAAAAAGAATCAGAGGGAGGTTATCACGCTTTTTGTCCGATCCTAAAAGGTTGTCATTCTCAAGGAGATTCTTTTGAAGAAGCGATCGATAATATTACAGAAGCTATTGAGTTATATATTGAAAGTTTAAAGGCTGATAATCTACCAATTCCTAGAGAAGATTTAATTGTGAAGCCATTAAATATCTTGGCATGAGTAATTTTCCCAGTGTCAAACCTAAAGCGATTGACCTACGGTCACGCTACGCGAACGCATTTAGAGAAGGGTTTGGTGGGCAAATTCTGATCATTTGACAAGTTGATCACGAATCATGTCCATTTGCCCACCCTACAAGATTAGCTCCCCATCACCCCATCACCCCATCACCCCATCTCCCCCCACTCCCCATCACCCGCTCACCGTCAGCTTCTCGGTCGAGTAAAAAACAGGAGGTGTAACTGTCCGATTCACCAGTAAGCTGTCAACTCCATCCACCCGCAGGCGCACCCAGTAATCCCCAGCAGCAATACCGGTGATATCAAAAACGAGGCTATTGGTCTTCTGGTCTGGTGATGGGTCAGAAGAAGTAGTTGTAACTGATGGCAAAAATTCCGACAAGGGTAACAATTCGCGATCGCTTAACAAAAACCCTACCTGTTGTCCTAGGGTTACTAATGAATTGTCTGGCTTCCCTAACCATACCGGTGGATTACAGGTCAAAGTCAACTGCTGCTGGTTTCCGGTAGCTGTAGATATAGTCATTTCCTCGATCTTAGGGGCTAGGGAAAAGGACAGAGCATTAGTCACTTGTTGCTTGCCATTGCGCTTAACCCCAACTGTTACTGTATAAAACCCAGCCAACCATTGATTACCATCAACAGGAAGCTCAACTTCCAGGGTGGTAGCTGTAGCCCCTGGCTTCGGTGTAAGTTGAATTGCCTGGCTGAGGCGGGGATGCCTAAACTCTACCACTATAGTCTCTTCACTATCTAAGTGATGACCACGCAGAGTTAAGTTCTCACCCAAACGAAGGGATGGCTGTTGATTGGGAGTTTGCAGGGTTTCTAGGGTAGGAAAGGAAGAGGTTAAGTCAGGTTGAATGGCAATGCCACTATCACGACCGTTGTTTAGGTTTGGTTCGCCACGGCTTAAGACCGGCAGAGGAGCTTTCACCGCCTGAGCGCTTTCAATTAATACTACGGAAACCTGATAGGCCGCAGAAATCCGATACTGAGTTTGAAAGGTACCCCACAGTTTTGATACTTCTTCTAGGGATAGGGTGATCGGGGTAATGCTAATCCGTTCTACTTGATTGTGCAAGTCACTATCGGGCAATACTCCTTCAATTTGCTTAGGATGGAGCAAGGCATTATCGTGTAGGATACGCATTGCTATTCCTAACAGGCGGTGGTCTTCGATATCGTTATCCTTGCCATAAGCAGTAATCAAGTAATAGAGGTTCAAGGCCAAGGGCGGTTTACTGGTTTCCCCTGGCTTGACCCGATTCGGCATATCTAAATTGCGCCAAGCCGCGTTAGCTAAGCTTTGGTAGAGAAAGATATTAATCTTTTTTTGAGTATTGCCGTTTCCTCCAGCTTTATCCAGGGGCTGAGTGCTTACCTCTGCACCGGCGTCTTCCTGTTCGATGCCTTGCCTGATCAGTTTTTGCAAGGTTTTGGTAACTGCTGCGATCGCAAGAGCATTGCTCATCACCTTCCTCCATTACGGTGTTTCAGGTAATCCTTGAGAGATAGGCTCGAAGCCCTATTTATAGAACGAGTACGACGTGGTGGTGCTGGTGGCTTACTAGCCCGTACGTCTATAGAACCGATGGTTACTTGGATAGTCGGTTTGCTTTGGGATGATGCTTTTCGCGGTAGGGTTGGAGGATGTTCACTGTTGACTGTTGATGCTTCTATTATTTCTGAATTAAATTGATTTGAATTAACCTCAGCAGCTAGTTGGTTTCCTTGATTCGGTAACCCAAGATCGGAGTGTTGATGATAGGGAGCCTTTTGCTGTGGAACCAAAGGGAATTCTGCTGTAGTCGGTCTTGGTTGATTGCTGTTACTGCTGCTATCGGTATAGTTAGGATTAATCCCTTGTGGTATCAAGGATTGCTGGTAATTAGCGCTATTTGTCTGATTAGTGATCTTATTGTTAGTGCTGCTATCGGTATAGTTAGGAGCAATCCCTTGTGGTATCAAGGATTGGGAGTAATTAAGGCTAGTTGGATGATGCCCTATCTTATTATTACTATTGCTATCGGTATAGTTAGGATTAATCCCTGATGGTAGTTTCGATTGGTAATAGTTATCCCTAGTTGGATTATCACTTATCTTGTTGCTGCTGCTATCGGTATAGTTAGGAGTAATCTCTGGTGATAGCTTCGATTGGGAATGGTTATCCCTAGTCGGATGATTAGTTATCTTGCTCAACGTGCTGCTATCGGTATAGTTAGGAGTAATCCCTGATGGTATCAAGGATTGTTGGTAATTAGGGCTATCTGTCTGATTAGTTATTTTGTTGTTAGTGCTGCTATCGATAGATTCAGTCCTTGGTGATATCAAGGATTGTTGGTAATTAGGGCTATCTGTCTGATTAGTTATTTTGTTGTTAGTGCTGCTATCGGTATAGTTAGGATTAATCCCTTGTGGTATCAATGATTGCTGGTAGTTATCGCTAGTTAGATCATTACTTATCTTATCGTTAGTGCTGCTATCGGTATAGTTAGGATTAATCCCTTGTGGTATCAATGATTGCTGGTAGCGATCGCTAGTTATCTTGTTATTTATATTATTAGTTATTTGGCTCAACTTGCTACTATCGGTAGAGTTAGCAGTCATCCGTTGTGATCGCAAAGATTGTTGGTAATTAGGGCTAGTGGGATGAGCACTTATCTTGTTGCTGCTGCTCTCGGTATAGTTAGGAGTAATCTCTGGTGATAGCTTCGATTGCTGGTAATTAGGGCTATCTGTCTGATTATTTATCTTGCTGTTATTCTTGCTATCGATAGATTCAGCAGTCATCCGTTGTGATCTCAAAGATTGCTGGTAGTTAGCGCTATCTGGATGATGAGCTATCTTGTTGTTATTCTTGCTATCGATTGATTCAGTAGTCATCCCTGATGATATCAAGGATTGGGATTTGCGATCGCTATTTGCTTGATTAGTTATCTTACTGTTACTGCTGTTATCGATCAATTCAGCAGTCATCCCTTCCGATATCTGCGATTGCTGATAATTAGCCCTATCTGGATGATCAGCTATCTTATTGTTATTCTTGCTCTCGGTATAGTTAGGAGTAATCTCTGATGATAGCTTCGATTGCTGATAATTAGCCTTATCTGTCTGAGCAGCTATCTTATTGCTACTGCTGCTCTCGGTATAGTTAGGAGTAATCTCTGATGATAGCTTCGATTGTTGATAGTTATCCCTAGTGGGATTATCACTTATCTTATTGTTAGTGCTGCTCTCGGTATAGTTAGGAGCAATCCCTGATGATATCGATGATTGTTGGTAATTAGGGCTAATGGGATTATCACTTATCTTGTTGCTACTGCTCTCGGTATAGTTAGGAGTAATCTCTGGTGATAGCAAAGATTGTTGGTAGTTAGCGCTATCTGGATGATTATTTATCTTATCGTTAATGCTGCTATCGATTTCAGCAGCAATTGGTGCTATCAAAGATTGCTGGTAATTAGGGCTAGTGGGATGAGCACTTATCTTGTTGCTGCTGCTGCTATCGGTATAGTTAGGAGCAATCTCTGATGATAGCTTCGATTGCTGGTAGTTAGCGCTATCTGGATGATTATTTATCTTATCGTTAATGCTGCTATCGATTTCAGCAGCAATTGATGCTATCAAAGATTGTTGGTAGTTATCCCTAGTGGGATTATCACTTATCTTATTGTTAGTGCTGCTCTCGGTATAGTTAGGAGTAATCTCTGGTGATATCGATGATTGTTGGTAATTAGGGCTAGTGGGATTATCACTTATCTTGTTGCTACTGCTCTCGGTATAGTTAGGAGTAATCTCTGGTGATAGCAAAGATTGTTGGTAGTTAGCGCTATCTGGATGATTATTTATCTTATCGTTAATGCTGCTATCGATTTCAGCAGCAATTGGTGCTATCAAAGATTGCTGGTAATTAGGGCTAGTGGGATGAGCACTTATCTTGTTGCTGCTGCTGCTATCGGTATAGTTAGGAGTAATCTCTGGTGATAGCTTCGATTGTTGATAGTTATCCCTAGTGGGATTATCACTTATCTTATTGTTAGTGCTGCTCTCGGTATAGTTAGGAGCAATCCCTGATGCTATCAAAGATTGCTGGGAATTAGGGCTAATGGGATTATCACTTATCTTATTGCTGCTGCTATCGGTATAGTTAGGAGTAATCTCTGGTGATAGCTTCGATTGTTGGTAGTTAGCGCTATCTGGATGATTATTTATCTTATCGTTAGTGCTGCTATCGATTTCAGCAGCAATTGGTGCTATCAAAGATTGCTGGTAATTAGGGCTAGTGGGATGAGCACTTATCTTGTTGCTACTGCTCTCGGTATAGTTAGGAGTAATCTCTG
>NZ_JAAHHX010000004.1:183596-197859 GCF_010672065.1 Moorena sp. SIO4A1
TTATCGTTAGTGCTGCTATCGATTTCAGCAGCAATTGGTGCTATCAAAGATTGCTGGTAATTAGGGCTAGTGGGATGAGCACTTATCTTGTTGCTACTGCTCTCGGTATAGTTAGGAGTAATCTCTGGTGATAGCAAAGATTGCTGATAATTATCCCTAGTTGGATTATCACTTATTTTATTGTCAGTGCTGCTATCGGTATAGTTAAGATTAATCCCTGATGATAGCAAGGATTCGGAGTAGTTAGGGCTAGTGAGATGATTACTTATCTGGTTAGTTATCTTATTTATCGGTTGCTCATCCTCAGCCAAAGGTATTTCCCTTAGCTGGTCTTGCTGTTGAGGATAGGATGCTTCTAAATTAGCTTGCCCCTCTGGCAGACTCTGTTCAACTAACTCTGCCGATGACTCCAACAGTGAAACTTCCCTATTGCCTATTGCCTGTTCCCCTTCTCTGTTCCCTGTTGCCTGTTCCCTTAGTGATTCAGATTCCTGTTCCCAAACTGAAGAATAGTCAGCAGCCATCATTAAATTGTTAGCATTGTTGGCAAACACCGAAGCAATCATCGGTTGCACCACTGGAGTTAACCCTAAAGTACGCCTAGCCAGGCCAGTAAGAAAGTCAGCCATTAGTCAATCAATTCCAAATAAAACTGTCGTCGTACTGTACTCATAGATAGGATATCTGCCTCTCGCCACCCATAGAAACGAGCCAGTCGATGCACCTGTCTGAGTAAGCGCTTGGCCTGAGCACTAAGTTCGATCCAGAAAAAGGAAACGATATCAAACAAAACCTGCCAGCCGTGACCACAAGCAGGACAATTGAGGTTTAACAACATTTCCCCCTGGGGGTCACATTCAGCTATTTGCTCTGCCAGTTGAGTCACTACTGACCTAGGCAAATCCTCATAGGCAACCCTCATCCCATCATAGCTAGCCTCTAGCAAACAGCGCTTTCCCAGAAATTTCGAGGCAGTAGTCTCATCGGTATAGTTTACAATCGTTGCTAAATCCCAACTGTTGGGCAAACGAAATTGTAACCTATACCCATTCACTGTAGTTTGATACTCTTGCTGCTTTGATTCAAAAGGGTCAACCAAGCGCATATCTCCTACATTCATCGTGAATTCCAGACGCTCACGACAATTGGGACATTCGGCAAAACTATTGAGTTTCGGTCCAAAGGTAATTTCCCTTAAACTCAACAGATATCCATCCCGTTGTCCAATACTAAGGGAAGCTAGCTCAACCGCCGACTTGTCGGGAAAAGCAAATCTTAGCAAGGTCAGCGCCCGGTCTAGAGGATGCTGAACTTGTCCAATTTCCCAACATTTTATAATCTTATCAGCGGATAGCGATCGCATAGAATTAAGAATTAAGAATTTAGAATTAAGAATTTAGAATTTAGAATTTAGAATTTAGTGCGTAGGGTGCGTTAGGGGCGGGCTCGCCCTGATGTTTAACCCCGAGGGCCAGTATTGGGATAGCCCGCACCGTAACGCACCACCAAGTTGAATTAAGAATTAAGAATTAAGAATTAAGAATTAAGAATTAAGAATTAAGAATTTTTGATAGTGACAGTGACGTAGTTTATAGTTACTATTATAGTACAGCATAGCGGAAATCAATATACCATTCAAAACGAGCAAAACTGTTATATATTAAACATGTAATAATTTTGAACTTTGAATTTTGAATTTTGAATTCCGCACAGCAGTACTAGTTAAATAAAAAAAACGCCAAAGGCGAACAATCAGCTAACCTTTAAGATTAGCTAGGTTCAGTGAAAGTAGGCTCTTCTGGCTCAGTCACTTCATAGTCACGTTCCCAACCCTCATTTTGCAGGGTAATGTTTTGAATGGCTACGGCATTGTCGTTAGCATCTAGGTCAGGCAGTGCCTCATATTCTGAGACCCAGCAACGATAAACTTTGTATGCGATCGCTACTTGTCCTGCCTCATTCATCAATTCGATGATAATGTCTTTGCGAAAGTCCTTCAGAGAGACTTCAGCACCTAAGCCAGAGCCGTAGTTCCAAACCTTGTTGGCCCATTTCTCAAACTCTGGGTCGTGGGTAACACCACGTTCTAGGGTAATCGCTTCATAATTAGTTTGTCCTGGTGACATGCGTTGGCTACTGGGGTCACCACCCTCACGGTGTTGAATCACTTCAGTGCTGCGTCTGAGAGCACCTACTCTGCTGACACCAGCTACATATCTGCCATCCCACTTGACCCGGAATTTGAAGGTTTTATAGGGGTCAAAACGCTGGGCATTAACACTAAATTGAGCCATATTTCCTCCTAATTATGCTTATCCCAAATTGCTTTGATACTTGGTATTAACTGTCTTAAATCAATTAATTCCAGGGATGTCTTCGGAGATGTCCAGAGCAGAGCCTATAAATCTCCTGATCTCCCCGTCTTTTGATCACAATTTGGTATTAGGCACCACTTTGTCCAGCTAGCTGCTGGAACTTAATAATTACAAATTCCGCTGGTTTCAAGGGAGCAAAACCCACCATGATATTCACAATTCCCAGATTGATATCATCCTGGGTAGTAGTTTCCTTATCACATTTGACGAAATAGGCTTCCGCAGGGGACTTACCTTGGAAGGCTCCCTGACGAAATAGATTGTTCATAAACGCGCCTAGATTTAGTCGAATCTGAGACCAAAGGGGTTCATCGTTCGGTTCAAATACTACCCATTGGGTACCACGGTAAAGGCTTTCTTGTAGGTAAAGGGCTAGCCTGCGCACGGGGATATACTTCCACTCCGAAGCCAGACGGTCATCACCAACCCGTGTCCGTGAGCCCCAGATTACCCGACCTGCTGCTGGCATTGTGCGCAAACAGTTAATCCCAAGCTGGTTCAACTCACCATTTTCCGCATCAGTTAGGGAAACACTCAACTGTGGCACTCCCACTAGGGTTGCTTCCAAACCAGCCGGTGCTTTCCAAATCCCTCGGTCACCATCTGTACGAGAAAAGACCCCGGCCACGGTGCCACAGGGCACAAACTCTTCCACTTGATTATCTTTAAGGGGGTTCGCCTGTTTCAGACGTGGGAAGAAAATGGCGGCATTTTCACTGGTACTGCCTACCTCGGATTTAATCCCAGTTTTGGCTTTATCCTTATCAGTCCAAGTGCTAGGAGGATCAATCAACAGCATCGCCCGTCGTTTTTGACAATAAGCGATCGCTGCATCAATCAAGCTGGCATCCACATCATTAGTGCTGTTGTAGGGAGGGATGCAAAGCAAGCTAAACAGGTCTGCTTGTTCAAGGGCATACAATCCTGTTTTGTTGGCTTCAGTGCCTGAGCCAGTAAAGTTAGCCTCCGTCAGAGCCTGACCATCACTTGCTTTATCAGCATCAGCTACCCCAGTTGACCGCTGAGCACTCTCGAAGGGGTCCTTTTTCAATTCTGCTTCAGCAGTTGCTTGTGCCTGTTTCTCAGCATCAGTTGCCCCAGGGGCGCTTCCCGTGGCAATAGCTTGATTGAGGGCAGCATCACTATCATCCGGTCGTTCCGCTGGCAGAGCACCAGATACCCGCACCAACTTAGATTGGTTTTTCAGAACGTTATCCACTTGGCGAGCATGTCCAGGCATCACCGAAACGTTGCGGAATGTTTCAATCTCACCGGTGCTGGTATCCTGAACCGATAGATTGAACAATTTTTCGCTTATTGCCTGTGCGTCACTCACCGCCAAGTCATGGTCAATCCTGGCTCGTAAATTATTCCCCCAGGCACCTTCGGAGGCAGCTTCTAGGGTCAGAGTATTGGGAGCACTACCTAGGGTCAAAGTTGCTAGTGATTTGGCCGGGTCAGCATCTGGTTGGTAAAGGCGCACAATCACCGCTTGGCTACCGCCATTGAGGTAGAAATCCCGTACAGCGAAACCGAGGGTACTATCTACCCACAATCCACCAAACCTGCGCTCAAAATCTCCGTAGCTGTTAATTAGCACAGCTTCATCCACAGGTCCTCTAAGAGCACGACCTATGAACGCCGTAATCGAAGTCGCAATTCCAGTGATTGTCCGGACTCCACTGGGAATTTCTTCGATGTAAACACCTGGATAAGTCGGTGTAATCGGCATGGTAACTTTTTCCTCTGAGTAATTACATCTGCCAGCTAATGCCACCCTAGAGGCGGTAGGGCGACACTCCTTTTTAGCTAATTAATGGATAGTGTGTCAAACTCCCACAGAAACAAATTATGCGATCGCATTAGGGAGTAGGGAGTAGGGAGTAGGGAGTAGGGAGTAGGGAGTAGGGAGTAGGGAGTAGGGAGTAGGGAGTAGGGAAATCAGAAGACGAACAGGTAAATGCGATTGGCCGTTCGCGAAGCGTTGGGCTTTGCCCGAAAGGTCACGCTTCGCGATTGGCCGTAGGCCACGCTACGCGATCGCATTAGGGAGTAGGGAGTAGGGAGTAGGGAGTAGGGAGTAGGGAAATCAGAAGACGAACAGGTAAATGCGATTGACCGTAGGTCACGTTACGCGATCGCTTTTCCTAATTGAGTAATCAATCCCTAGTCAACTGTACTCCCAAAATGGCAAACTAGGTGAGTTAATCAAGTCTGACATCGTTCCAAGCTGGGTATCGTTGATCATATAGCCATTGGCAGCAGATGATGTAACAAGGAAAATTCGATAACCTTAACCTTAATTGGCAATAATCAATAGCTTAGGTTAAAAGCCAACTATTCTACTCCCGACTCCCGACTCCCGACTCCCGACTCCCGACTCCCGACTCCCGACTCCCGACTCCCTACTCCCTACTTCCTACTCCCTACTCCCTACTCCCTATTCCCTATTCCCTACTCCCTACTCCCTGTTCTGTTTCCTATATGTCTATTGTTATTGTCGAAAACCTCAGCAAAATCTACCCAGTAGCAATTAAACAACCAGGGCTAAAAGGTACCTTAAACCATTTCTTCCGCCGTACCTACCGTTCAGTCAAAGCTGTCCAAGACGTTTCCTTTGAAATTGGCTTTGGAGAAGTAGTGGGATTCTTAGGGCCCAATGGTGCTGGCAAAACCACTACTCTCAAGATGCTCACTGGACTGATTCATCCGTCTCAGGGTCGAGTCAGAGTTGTGGATTACATTCCCAAACGACGTCAACCAGGCTTTTTGAAAAAAATTACCCTAGTTATGGGGCAGAAGCAACAGTTGCTTTGGGACTTACCAGCCCTAGATTCCCTGAGAATCAATGCCGCTGTCTATGGTATTTCTGATACTGACTATAAGTATCGAGTTGGGGAACTTACCGAGATGCTGTCCCTAGAAGGGAAACTGACTCAGCCAGTAAGAAAACTCTCCCTAGGAGAGCGCATGAAAGCGGAACTACTAGCAGCACTACTACACCAGCCCCAAGTCCTATTTTTAGATGAACCTACTTTGGGATTAGATGTCAATGCTCAATTGGCCGTACGGGATTTCTTACGGGAGTACAACCAACACACAGGAGCAACAATACTCTTAACCAGTCATTACATGGCTGATATCACTGCTCTTTGCCAACGGGTGCTATTAATCCATCAAGGTAGGCTGATTTACGATGGGTCTCTAGACGGATTACTTGGCCGCTTTGCTCCCTATCGTGACATCACGGTAGAACTTGCCCAGCCGTTACCTGAGGTAAAAACTGGCCAGGAAACCTCTTTACAGCGCTATGGTGAACTCAAAGAAGTGGATGGTCACCACGTGCGTTTCCTAGTGCGTCGGGAAGTGCTTACCGAGACTGTGGCTCGGATTCTCGCTGAGCTGGAGGTGATAGATTTAAGCGTAACTGACCCTCCCATTGAAGAAGTTATTGGTCGTGTTTTCCAGGCAGGAGTAGTAGAGTGAACTTCGCTGCAGCAGAATTAAGAATTAAGAATTAAGAATTAAGAATTAAGAATTAAGAATTAAGAATTAAGAATTAAGAATTAAGAATTAAGAATTAAGAATTGAGAATTGAGAATTGAGAATTGAGAATTGAGAATTAAGAATTGAGAATTTTTGGAGTATAAATTTCCTACTCCCTACTCCCTACTCCCTACTCCCTACTCCCTACTCCCTACTCCCTACTCCCTACTCCCTACTCCCTACTCCCTGCTCCCTGCTCCCTACTCCCTACCCTCAAAAATAAATGAAGCGTGCGATAAAAATCATTAAAACCTTCCTCAGTGTTTATTACGCCCATATGATGGAGTATCGGGCAGAAATATTTTTTTGGGTACTGTCGAATCTGTTACCTCTGATTCTAATGGGGATTTGGACCAAGGCATCCCAAGAAGCAGAATTTGGTCTGAATTCTATAGAATTTGCCCGTTACTTTATCTCAGTGTTTTTTATCCGCCAGTTCAACTTGGTATGGGTGATTTTCGAATTTCAAGAACAAGTGTTGCAAGGGAAGCTTTCCCCACGATTACTACAGCCAATTGATCCAGTGTGGCATCAGGTAGCCGCTCACTTAGCAGAACGATTTATCCGTATGCCGTTTAACCTAGGGCTAATCGGTTTGTTTTTCCTGCTGTATCCCGAAGCAGCTTGGGTACCGAATCTTGGCAATCTGTTACTCGGTTGCCTGGTGGTGGCAATGAGCTTTGCCCTACGCTTTTTGATGCAGTATACCTTTGCCATGTTCGCCTTTTGGACAGAACGGGCTAGTGCTATTGAAGAATTATCATTTTTGCTCTACTTATTCCTTTCTGGGTTAATTGCTCCGTTGGAAGTCTTTCCTCCTTTGGTCAGGGAAATTGCCCAGTGGACACCCTACCCTTATCTGATTCACTTCCCAGCAGCACTGTTGATTGGTTTACCTGTGAATGTGGTGGGGGGAATGTTGGTGATTATAGGTTGGAGTTTAATATTTTTCCTAGTCAACCGCTGGTTATGGCGTAAGGGGTTAAAGCATTATTCTGGGATGGGAGCTTAATATTATATTGCATTTCTCGACCAACGCTCTAGCTACGAATGACCCTAAAACTTTTGCCCCCAAATGATTCCCCTAATTTACCTGAACCACGTAACTTTAACGGGCCAATGTTATGGTTGGCAATGGTTTTGGCATCTATTGTCATTCATCTATGCTTCTTGTGGATAGTGTCTATGCTCTTGATGGGGCGCTTCGAGAGTTCGCAACCCAGTCAGGATTTGATTGCCATTGATCTGATTGATATCATTCCGGAAGATATAGCTGAGCAAGAGACATCACCAGAAGACCCATCAACAGCTCTAATCGATCAAACCATTGATTTAGCTCTCACCAGTCCTAGGTCAGATCGGAATCTTAATCACCAAACTGTCTCTAACTCTACCATTGAGGCCACTGAGGGTGAGGTAAAGCCAACACCGACAGAGGATATCTTACCAGTTAAAGACTTAGCACCGCCAACAGATTATCAATTAACTATACCTGTCCCCTCACCTGAACCAACAACTCCGATCACTCCTGTTAAGCCGATTCCAGTAATCCCAACGCCCCTACCTTCACCCTTACCTCTGGCACCACCGATTCAGCCACCGGCTTCCAGCATCCCGGAAGAGTCGGCATCAAAAGATAGCTTTGTGGCTAAGATGAGTAACTTTGGTCTGACTAATCCGAATCGGGATATTCCAGACCAATTGGCTCTACCTCTACCAGCTAACAAATCCGAATTTTCCGCTAAGGAGCTGAATTTGACAGGTATTGATTTATCGGAAGAGTTAGTGTTGAAGGTGGTGCTATTAATTGATTCCAATGGGAAACCGGAACTGCTAGCGGACTATATTCAAGTGCAGCAAGGCAAGATTAGTAGTGATCAGGCTCAGCAACTAGCTCAGCAGGTGATTTGGGATTGGTTGTTTGCCCCTACTTACATGGCAGGTCAACCAGTTGTGCAAGCGTATCGCTTCCAACTCACCATTAGTGATTAGTGATTTATAGTAGTTTTGACACTCCCCGCCCTATAAGAGCGGGGATTCTTAGTTCATCGACATGCCTTAAAATTAGTTATCCAGGAAAGGCAATATTTAAGCCCAATATCCGTTTAAAAACCAAATACCTAGCCTAATTTAACTAACCCCAGTGGGCTTATCTCCCTAAGCGTTGAGTTTTCTCAGTTTCCGTGTGCCCCACGGTACGTTTGTATTTCAATTTGCTATTTTACTGGTTTTCGGTATCCGTGGCAGATCCATGCGTTTTGGCGAGGTTTTTCGCTCCTCGTGTACTAGTATCGCTTTACGTCGTTGTTTTTAAATTGGCAGTACCGACGAATCCTACCTGTACTAGGCTACATGTTTATTATAACATACTCTACTTAAAAGCCGTCCTAGAAGGACGGGGCTTGAGACCCAAAATTTTTGGTCATTTTTTTAGGGAGCAGGGAGCAGCGGATCCCCCCTAACCCCCCGCCCGTAAGGGGGGAAGGGAGCAGGGAACAGCGGATCTCGGAAGAGTCCAGAATTTTGAACTAAAAAATGTTGCACTTTGATTTTGTTATGTTATGATGCAAGAAGTACACGAAACAATGCGGATGTAGTTTAGTGGTAAAACCTCAGCCTTCCAAGCTGATGATGGGGGTTCGATTCCCCCCATCCGCTCTAGATATAAAAATATATTATTGGTAGTTTAATGCGATCGCACTTCTGCAACTAGCATGACCGTTTGCGATCGCATGAGTCTTGAGAATTAAGAATTGAGAATTAAGAATTGAGAATTAAGAATTCGGAGGCTGGATTTCACTGCACACTTCGTAGAAAGATGTGGTGGGAGCTTTGGTAAACAAGTGAGACATTTGGTTTAAGATCGCCTGATAAGCCTCACTTTGATTATCTTCCATATCCGCTATACTTTCCCAAAATATCACGGCAATCCCCCGATCGGTTCCAGGTTCTTGCAGTAGGTAAGCTCCTTTGAACCCTTGGATATAGGTAGATACAGCTTTCTCGTAAAGATCCTGAGCTTCTTGAAATTTGCCTGGCTTGAATTCACCAACGGCAACATAAGCATACTTGTGCTTAAGAAAATCTAGAAATTCGGTCAACTTTCCCTCCCCTGGGATTTTCTGGGTTAGTTCCCGATCGTAACAGCTAATGGTTGAGCTGCACAGATTCCCATAGCTGCATCTTTGTAAGCATATGCGCTACGCGAACAGCAGTCAGCAGTCAGCAGTCAGTGGTCAGTAGTAGGGTGGGCAAAGTTCTCTAATCTAGAATACTCAAAAAAACCAAACTATTTTTGCCCACCCTACAAGCAAGACTTAAACTAAAATGGCGGAAAGCGCTATTCGCTCCCGCCCTTAGCAAAAATTTTTGGTAAGAATCATTAGTAGGAATTAGAGAGTGTCAAGAATCTACTCTACACTCGACATTGAAATTGAATTCCTCGCCACTACCACCAATGCCAATGCCAGTTTCAAATATCTCGGCATCAGTTAAGGTAATGTTGTTCATGACAGCTCCAGACACATCGGTGTCGTAAAGCTTGGCTGCTGTCAAATTCACTTGGTTGAGATTAGCACAGTTTAAACTGGCATTGGTGACAAAGGCTTGGGTTAAGTTAGCCCCGTTTAAGTTGGCACCAGTCAGGTCAGCACCTTCTAGGTTGGCTTCGATTAAGTTTGCTCCTTGCAGGTTAGCATTCCTCAAATCAGCGCCTAGTAGATGTGCACCCGATAGATCCGCTCCTTTTAAATTACATCCTTCACATGCACCAGTTAAGAGCAACTGTTGCACCTGGTCTGGGTTCTCAGCTACTGCTGAACCAGTGAAGAACAGAGAAGCGACTAAAGTTAACGTTGCCAAAATATTGAATTTCATTTTTGGCCTCCCTAGAAGTTATATCATTAGGATGTATTTCTTCATCCCAATTCCATTATAACCCATTAGTGGTGCGGGATTCTAATGATTTGTTAAGGTGATTTGTTAAGGTTAGTTAGGGAGTTGATATAGTGCTACGGGCAAGGCAAGAGGAATCCCCCCTAACCCCCCGCGCGTAAGGGGGGGAGGCAATAGGCAATAGGCAAATAATTTTATTCCCGACTCCCGACTCCCGACTCCCGACTCCCGACTCCCTGCTCCGAGGCTCCCTGCTCCCTTTTATTGTAAATTTTAATTAAATTTTTTTTAAAGAATTTGTAAATCAATCAAGCTGAAGTAAATTTTATGAAATAATCCGAAAACTCGGTAGCTTATTGATTACTATGAAACCTCGGATTTCCCCACTGGTGCCAGCAACTAGCGTGTTGCTGTATTCTCTACTAGCTGCAACTACGGCATTAGGGCAAATTACCCCAGATAATACCCTGGGGAATGAAAGCTCTGTGGTAACCAATCTCAATATTAACGGAATTGTAATAGATTTAATTGAAGGTGGGGCGATTAGAGACAGTAATCTATTCCACAGCTTTTCAGATTTTAATGTAGCCGAGCTCGCAGGAGCTTATTTTGATAATCCTGCTGGAGTTGCCAACATCCTGAGTCGGGTAACCGGAGGTAATGTTTCCAATATTTTGGGGACTCTAGGAGTATTGGGAAATGCTAATTTATTTTTGATCAATCCCAACGGTATTGTCTTTGGTCCCAATAGCAGACTGGATGTGGGAGGTTCATTTTTTTGGAGTACTGCTGAGAGTGTTTTGTTTGAAGATGGTAAAGTTTTCAGCACTAAAAATCCCAATGATAAACCGTTGTTGACTATTAATATACCATCTGGGTTGCAATATGGATCAAATCCAGGAAGTATTACTAATCAATCTAGTCTGTTTCGGGTACCAAATGGTCAAACCTTAGGGCTGATTGGTGGTGAGGTTAATCTTCCTGGTGCTGTTCTAGCTGCATTGGATGGACGGATTGAGCTGGGGAGTGTTGGTGCATTTGGTGTGGTGAACTTGACCCCAACCGATACGAGTTTGGTGTTGGATTATTCAGCAGTTCAAGAGTTTCAGGATATTAGTTTGTCCGATCGTGCTTTTGTCATTACCAGTGGCGAAAGTGGTGGGAGTATCCAGGTGCAGGGGGCTAATGTGAGTTTACGCGATCGCTCTTTTATGTTTGCGGATACCGAAGGGAGTGGCAGTGGCGGTGGGATAGAGGTTCGAGCTTCACAGTTCAGTCTTGAGGGTGGTTCTCTAATAACTACGGATGTATTTAGCTCAGGACAGGGTGGAGATGTGAGTATTACCACTGGGGAGTTAATTGTTTCTGATGGAGCATTTGTTTCAGCTAGCACTTTTGGTGAAGGGGATAGCGGAGATTTGACTTTGAATGTCTCCTCTACTGTTAAAGTGATTGGTATCTCAGCCGATGAGACGTTTCCCAGTGGCTTGTTTGCTGAAACTTTTGGGTCAGGAAATGCGCAAAATTTGAGTATTACCACTGGGGAGTTAATTGTCTCTGATGGAGCATTTGTTTCAGCTAGCACAATCGGTGAAGGGGACAGCGGAACTTTGACTGTTAATGCCGACTCGACTCAACTGATTGGTACCTCAGCTGATGGTCGGTTTGCCAGCGGTTTGTTTACTCGAACTCTAGGGAGAGGAAATGGGGGAGAGTTGAAGATTACCACTGGGGAGTTAATCGTCTCTGATGGAGCACTTGTTTCAGCTAGCACTTTTGGTGAAGGGGACGGAGCAGATTTGACTGTGGATGCCGACTCTACTGTTCAACTGATTGGTAGCTCAGCCAATGGTCGGTTTTTCAGCGGCTTGTTTACTCAAACTTTTGGGAGAGGAAATGGGGGAGAGTTGAAGATTACCACTGGGGAGTTAATCGTCTCTGATGGAGCATTTGTTTCAGCTAGGACTCTTGGTGAAGGGGACGGGGGAGATTTGATTGTGGATGCTTCTTCTAAGATTAAACTGATTGGTACTTCAGCTGATGCTCGGTTTATCAGCGGCTTGTTTACTCAAACTGAAGGGACAAAAAATGCGGGAGATTTGAAGATTACCACTGGGGAGTTAATTGTCTCTGATGGAGCAGCTGTTTCAGCTAGGACTCTTGGTCAAGGGGACGGGGGAAATTTGACTGTAGATGCTTCTTCTACGGTTAAACTGATTGGTACCTCAGCGGATGGTCGGTCTCGCAGCGGCTTATTTATTCAAGCTAATCGAGAAGCAACAGGAAATGCCGGAAGGTTTTTGAATATTACCACTGACAAGTTAATCATCTCTGATGGAGCAGAAGTTAGTGCTAGAAGTTTTGAACAGGGCAGTTCAGCAGGCGAGGTAAAGATTAATGCCAACTCCATCTTCCTTGACAACAATAGCAGGATCACAGCAGAAACAGCAGGAGGAGACGACAGCAATATTAAACTCTTTTCCCGTGACATCCGACTCCTCAACCGAAGCTTGATTCTAACTGACGCTCAGAATACAACCACTGGGGGAAATATAGAAATTGATACTGATACCCTAGTCGGTCTGGGAAATAGCGACATCACCGCCAATGCTCAACAAGGCTCAGGAGGTAGTGTTACCATTAATGCCAAAGGCATCTTTGGTCTAGAATTTCGAGAGCGTCTCACTCCAGACAATGACATCACTGCCACGTCTGAACTTGGCCCATCCTTCAACGGTGAAGTCATACTCAACATCTTACAGGTAGACCCCACCTCAGGCTTAAACGAATTGCCAGGAATCCTGGTCGCGCAATTAAGTAGCAAAAAAACGGGATAAAACGGTATTTAATATCACAAAATAGACATTGACATTTACTTAGCGCTAGAGTATAATCGAGACAATTGACACAGAGTTTTGTGACGATGCCAAGAACATTTGGAGTAGCAAAAAGGAGATCGACTCAAATCGTCCCTGTGGTGGGGATAACCAAGTCGGTTGAAATTGAGTTGCTGTCTACTATGAAAAAGTTAGGCATTGTTAGATCTGAGTCTTACAACAAATTAGGTAGCATCAGTCACTGGAGCCTTGACTGGAAAAAGGCTATCCCGGAAGTGAAGAGCTTCAGGACTCCCGATACCTTGGGGCTACCTGCTAAGTTAATGGATTGGACTATTAATGATGTAGCGAAAGCCATTACAGCGAGCCAGGCGGCCTGTACCGATGCGGTAATCAAGAAAATCTACAAAAGATTTCCGGGGAAGGACAATCAAAAGACCAGAAAAGAACTTTACAAACAGCTTAAGACCTTAGCTTTTCAGCGATTACCACTTCTTCACAGGCTTGTTAGAAAGGAGTTTAAACGAGGGCACTCTTGGGTCAAAAATCAGATAGTTTATCAACAAGTAGGCTATAACTGCAAACGACTCTCTCGTAACACTTACCAGTTAGAACTAGCTGGGCTAAGGAGAGGAAAAAGAAACAAAATAGTCGTTAGGTCTAATCGAAAAATCAAAGGTCAGATCAGGCTGATATACAACCAGCTTCTAGAAAGATTTGAAATCCATTTTTTAGTAGACTATGGGACTGTAGAGATTCCTGCCGACCGCCGAGCTATTGGGGTAGACAAGGGATACACTGAGGCTTTCTATGATTCAGATGGCCAGGCGCACGGAGAGAATCTAGGTTTTGCCGCAACTAAGAAGTCCAATCGAATATGTGCTAAGAATCGTAATAGAGGAAAACTTTGGGCGATTCATAGAAAACTGGAAAAAATCGACCCAGCTAAGTCGGCTCGCATTCTTAAAAATAACTTAACTAGAAAGACAGAAAATAAGCGATACAGGCAAAATCAATCAGAACTTACAGCTATCATAGGAGCCGCTTCAAAGTCCCTTTTCAAGGGAGAATCATTAAAAGTATTTGCGGAAGATTTAACACAACCAATCCGAAATAAACGTCAGTCCAAAGCAATGTCCCGCAAGCTCAATAGTTGGATGAAGGGTCAAATGCGGGACTCCTTAGAAAAATGGGCTAATTGGACTGGGTCGGTTGTTACAGAAGTCCAGCCTAGTTACACGTCGCAAATTGACTCCGTGACTGGAACCCTATTGGGCAAAAGAAGCGGGGACAATTTTACCAGGTTTAATGGGGTCGTGTCGCAGGCTGACCATAATGCTGCAAAGAACATCCTTGCTAGGGGTACAGACTTCGAGATTACTCGGTACATGAATAAAACCGAGGTTCAAGCAGTATTGTTGCGCCGTACCGCGCGTTTCTTGGAAGGTATGGGACTGAGTCTGCTAGATGCAGTTGAGCTTGGATGGATTGGGTAGGTCGGCGGGGTTGCCCCCGCTTCGCCCCCTAAGCACCGTGCGAACAAGTCTCCAAGTACACGGCGCACCTAATTCCTTTTGAACACGTTATTTTTGCGACTTGCTTTTCTTCGAT
>NZ_JAAHHX010000040.1:0-59676 GCF_010672065.1 Moorena sp. SIO4A1
TCAATGCACTAATCCTGATTCTAGGAACTAGCCTTTGCTCAAGGAGAAGCTGGGTAGAAAAAAACCAAACCAGGAGCTTGGGTTTTGTCATTATTGTCAGCTTGGGGTTTGGGTTGATTGCCTATGGTATAATTCCAGGGTAAACGCATCTAAATTTGTATCAAAATTAACAGTTAAAAATTAAACAATAGTATCAAAAATCTAGAATTACCCGGTTGATTCTCAATAAGCGCCACTTATTCTCAATTATAGCAGTCGCCAGGGCAGTTAGGACATGACAAAAGTCTCAAACCTAAGTAAGCGCAAGAGTTTGACTTCTGACTTCTGACTTCTGACTTCTGACTTCTGCTATATTGGCTGTGTTATCCAAGGTCGATTTGAGAGTACTCTACATTCTGGTTTCGTACGGAAATCCGACTTTGATTCTTGTTTAAAGTCAGCGGAAAATTTGTTGACTTTGAACAAAAAAAACTGCTTTTAGGATGGGATTTATTCGAATTTAACAAAAAATTGAGTTAATCATTTTTTTTTCTGTTACCATTTATATCAAATAAGATGCGTTTACCCTGGCTTTTCTATTGCTTCTTGCCTATTCCCTATTCCCAATTGCGTATTCCTTATTGCGTATTCCCTATTTCCTATTTGGTATTTCCTATTCCCGATTCCCGATTCCCGATTCCCGATTCCCGATTCCCGATTCCCAGCCCGTAGCGCTCTAATAGGTAAGTGGCAGTAAAAGTCAAAAAAAACCGGCTTCTGCTAGGAAACCGGGTTTTTAAAACGTTTAGCTTATTGATAATTGAATTAGCTTTGATGGGCAGGTTCTTTGGCCAAGAACTTCTCTAGTTCAGTCAAGGCATCAGCATCAACTTTAGTTTGCATGGGGCAGAACTTTGGTCCACACATGGAACAAAACTCTGCTGTCTTATAGATATCTGCTGGCAGGGTTTCATCATGGTATTCCCGAGCTCGTTCGGGGTCAAGGGAAAGTTCAAACTGGCGGTTCCAGTCGAAGTTGTAGCGAGCAATTGAGAGTTGATCATCCCGGTCTCGTGCTCCTGGACGATGCCTGGCAATATCCGCCGCATGAGCAGCAATTTTGTAGGCAATCAAGCCATTGCGCACATCCTCAGCATCGGGCAGTCCCAAATGTTCTTTCGGGGTTACATAGCAAAGCATGGCGGTACCGTACCAGCCAGCCAAAGCTGCACCAATGGCGGAGGTGATATGGTCATATCCAGGAGCAATGTCTGTCACGAGTGGTCCTAGAACATAGAAAGGTGCTTCTGAACACTCTTCCATCTGCTTTTTGACATTGAACTCAATTTGATCCATTGGCACATGACCAGGTCCTTCTACCATCACCTGTACATCATGTTCCCAAGCACGACGAGTCAACTGCCCCAATGTTTTCAATTCTGCTAACTGCGCTTGATCAGATGCATCATGGGTACAGCCAGGACGCAGGGAATCCCCTAAGCTGAAGGAGACATCGTATTTCTTGAAAATCTCGATAATGTCGTCAAAGTGGGTATAGAGGGGATTTTGCTTGTGGTGATGGAGCATCCACTTGGCCAGGATCCCACCACCACGAGAAACAATGCCGGTTAGCCGGTTTCTGACCAAAGGCAGATGTTCAATTAAGATGCCAGCGTGGATGGTTTGATAGTCAACTCCTTGCTGAGCGTGCTTCTCAATGATGTGGAGAAAGTCATCGGCAGTAAGGTTTTCCACTTTGCCGTGGACACTCTCCAAGGTTTGGTACACTGGTACTGTGCCAATGGGTACGGGTGAGGCATTAATGATGGCGGAACGAATCTCATCCAAGTTGCCACCACCTGTAGACAAGTCCATTACGGTATCGGCCCCGTACTTCACTGCCAAGTTAACCTTCTCTAGCTCTTCATCAATATTAGAAGAGTTGGGGGAGGCACCGATATTGGCATTCACCTTACATTTGGAGGCGATACCAATACACATTGGCTCTAGGTTAGTGTGGTTGATATTGGCGGGGATAATCATTCGCCCCCGTGCCACTTCATCTTTGATCAGCTCAACGGGAAGGTTTTCCCGCTGGGCTACGTAGTGCATCTCTTCTGTCAGAAGACCCTGGCGAGCATAGTACATTTGAGTCACATTGCTCTGACCACGGCGCTTGGCAACCCATTCAATACGCATATTTAATTTCCTCGATGACAGCTTCCCTCCGCCGGTATTAACCGGACTCAGGTTCTAAGGGTGTAATCTCAGCCTGGTTGCTCAGGCACCCCTAGCTTTGGTTTGATTATACTATCACAAATAAAATCAGTCGGATTATAGGATCGCCCTCCTTGGGATTGATTCACAAGTGGGTAATCTATAGAATTCAAGATTATTGAGATTAGCTTATGGAATTTTGAACCGGAATAGTTATATCGTTATGCTTGTTTAAGATTTAATCTCAAAATAATACAGGACAGTGCTTAGTTACACTGTCCTGTTGCTGTATCCTGTTACGGATGATTAATAGCTAGAGGCTATTGTATTCACCATTGTATTTACCTAGGTGATTGCCCAAATCGCCTTGTTTTAAAGAGCGATCGCAGCCATCTTGACATCGTTAGTGCTTAGAATCTCTTGGAGTTCCTCAGCATCTACGGTTTCTTTATCAATCAGCATTTCAGCAAGCTTATCGAGGATGTGCTTATTGCCAAGAATTACATTCTTAGCCCGTTCGTAGGCTTCATCAACTAGCTTGCGAACCTCTTCATCAATGGTTGATGCTGTGGCATCTGAGAAATCCCGGTCTGAGGCAATATCCCGACCTAGGAACATACTGCCATTCTGCCGTCCTAGGGCTACTGGGCCAAGGCGATCGCTCATACCATAGCGCATCACCATCTGCCGTGCCACCCGAGTCACCTGTTGCAAGTCATTGGAAGCACCTGTGGTCACTTCTTCTTCACCGAAGATAATTTCTTCAGCAATCCGACCACCTAAGGCCACTGCCATCTGATTTTGCAGGTAAGAGCGGGAAAACATGCCTGAATCCATCCGGTCTTCGCTAGGGGTGAACCAAGTCAAACCACCAGCACGACCCCGAGGAATAATGCTAATTTTCTGCACTGGGTCATAATCAGGCATTAAGGCACCCACAAGGGCGTGACCTGCTTCGTGAAACGCTACTAGGGTTTTGCGTTTCTCGCTCATTACCCGGTCTTTCTTCTCTGGCCCTGCAAGTACCCGGTCAATGGCATCATTCACCTCATCCATAGAGATTTCGGTTAAGTTGCGACGGGCTGCCAAAATTGCTGCTTCATTGAGCAAGTTGGATAAATCTGCTCCGGTGAAACCAGGGGTCCGACGGGCAATCTTCTCGAGATCCACATCTTTGGCGAGGGTTTTACCACGAGCATGAACGTTGAGAATTTCCAAACGTCCGGAATAATCAGGACGGTCTACTACTACCTGTCGATCAAAACGACCAGGGCGTAGTAGGGCAGCATCAAGAACATCTGGGCGGTTGGTAGCAGCAATAATAATAATACCGGTATTACCTTCAAACCCATCCATTTCAGTCAGCAACTGGTTGAGGGTTTGCTCCCGTTCATCATTACCACCGCCTAAACCGGCACCCCGCTGACGTCCGACAGCATCGATTTCATCAATGAATACAATACATGGAGCATTGTTCTTGGCTTGCTCAAATAGGTCTCGCACCCGAGAAGCACCAACCCCTACGAACATCTCGACAAACTCAGAACCAGAGATGGAGAAAAAGGGAACACCTGCTTCCCCAGCTACTGCACGAGCTAAGAGAGTTTTACCGGTTCCTGGAGGTCCGACGAGTAGGACTCCCTTGGGAATTTTAGCCCCAATAGCAGTGAAGCGGTCAGCATTTTTGAGGAAGTCTACTACTTCGTTAAGCTCTAGCTTGGCTTGCTCAATACCTGCCACATCCCCAAAAGTTACCTGAGTTTGGGGTTCCATTTGGACTCTAGCCTTGGACTTGCCAAAGTTCATGGCCTGGGAACCTGGACCATTCTGGGCACGCCGCAGTAATAGAAACAATCCCACCAATAGCAGAATTGGGAAGAAGAAGCTGCTTAAGGTCTTGAACCAGAAGCCTTCATCACTCTGGGGTAGAACTGAAATATCTACACCGTTATTATTCAGAAGGTTGATTAGTTGTGGGTCATTGGGGAGATTGACCTCTACCTGACGACCATCTTGAGCGATCGCGATCGCTTTACTGCGGTCAGCACTGATTCTAACGGTTTCCACCTTGCCGCTCTCGACTTTGCTAATCAGCTCGTCGTACCGCCACGTATCTCGACTTGGGGACGGTTTGTCCAAAAATGCTGTACCAAGGGCGATCACCACTATGGCTAGGAGTGCATACAGCCCTGCGTTTCTCCACTTTTTATTCACTCGTTGTTACCTCCATAGATTCGAGGATGTGGCAAATATAGAATTTAGCTTCTTATATTAATTTATGTTAACCTTTCTGAGGAAAACTGGGCGGACTTTATCCTAAAACAGCCTTTCTGGAAGCGTTTTATGCCTTGTGATGCCTAAAAATAGTGTTTCGATGGCTGGTGTGGGTTGACCTAGAGCAATGCTTAATATTATAATTTGAGACTTTGGATACCGAACAGCCAAAAGGAGGGACATGATGGCGGTTTTGCGACTTGAAGATGGTACAACCTATACCGAGCTAAGTGATATTGCCGGAGAATTAGCACCTCTGAAGGTTGAGCTAAATCACTGGTCTGTAGGGGACAACCCAGAAATTCACAGGCTTCTAGAGCAAGACACCCTTAGTGATATTGAAAAGGAAACAGTACTCCAAGCTTTAGATAGCTACTTTGAACAACTTAAGGAAACCGCTGGCTATCAATCCCGTGACTTAATCGTACTGTATCCAGACATACCTAATCTTGATGCCCTCCTTTCCAAATTTAAGGATTGTCACTACCATACTGACGATGAAGTGCGCTACATAATTGCAGGAGTTGGGGTTTTTGGGTTTGTACGTCCTGATGGCAGCCAAATGGAGTTGACTGTGCAGCCCGAGGAGTACATTAATGTGCCAGCGAATACTGAACATTGGTTTTATCTGACACCATCACGACGGGTTAAAGCTGTGCGCTACTTTATCACTACTGAAGGTTGGGTTCCGGTATACACGGGTACGGAAATTCGGATGAAGCCAGTAGTAGCCGTTTGAGAATATCCCAGTTGATAACTTATTTAATATGTCCATTGAAGTTGACTACCGCTTTCCTCCCGGTGTTGATGTGGAAAAACAAGCGAAAGTGATTGCTGTTGGGCAAACCGCAGGCACCTGGAATGCTCGTTTTGCCCATCTCGAAAATGTGTTTCGCTCCCATCTTGGTACTGTTGTTCAAGGTGTCATTAACCCTGATGGTTCTGGTTTGGCTACCATCCGTTTTCCCGAAGCTAATGTGGAAAACGATATCCCTACTCTACTAACCATGATCTTTGGCAAATACTCCATGGCAGGACCAGCTAAAGTGATGGCAGTTCGCTTGCCAGAACACTACGGTAGGCATTCCAAATTCGGAATTACCGGGATTCGGGAAAGACTAGGAGTAGTTGACCGTCCCCTGATTATGGCAATTTTTAAGCCAGCGTTGGGACTCTCAGCGGAAGACCATGGGAAGATTTTACAAGAGGTTGCTGGAGCTGGACTTGACATTATTAAAGATGATGAGATTCTGGGGGATTTGGAGATAGCACCAACCCTGAAACGTCTAGAAGTCTGCCGTAAGGTACTTGATGAAATAAAACAGCAAACTGGGCGCACCGTACTCTATGCCGTTAATGTAACTGGTTCGGCTGACAAATTGCTTGAGAAAGCTCACACCTTGGTAAAGGAAGGGGCAAATGCCCTGCTGCTGAATGTCTTGACCTACGGTTTCTCTGTCTTAGAAGCCCTAGCTGCTGATCCAGAGATTAATGTACCGATTTTTGCCCATCCGGCCTTAGCAGGAGCCCTGTGTGGAGCCCCTAACCACGGGATGGCTTACTCAGTGGTTTTGGGAACCCTGATGGCTCATGGTGGGGCAGATGCGGTGCTATATCCCGCCCATTATGGTAGTTTACCCTTTGACCCAGAGGAAGAAAAGCGAATTCGAGATAGTTTGCGATCGCGTAATGTATTTCCTGTGCCCTCCGCTGGCATTCATGCTGGGATTGTGCCTAAGGTTGTAGCAGATTACGGACAACAGGTCATTCTTAATGCTGGCACTGGCATTATGGATCATCCCGATGGTCCTGCTGGTGGCGTTAAAGCATTTTTTGAAGCCATACATTCATTATGAGGTAATCGGGTAATCAGGTTATGGGGTAATGACAAGATAGTGTTTTTCATAATAATGAGATACATTATTGTTTCTTTACCATAGTCCGTAATCTTTACTACGTAATACTTACTTCCATTAACTCCAAGGACGTAAGTACCTCACAGTTTTGAAAAATACTATAGTAATGCATATAGTAATACTATTGATCGTGAACATATCATCAACAGCGACAGTTCTTACTCAGAACTCAGCACTCTTAGACTAAATACTATTGTGAATCGAGTTGTATTCTGCGACTTCGACGGTACCATTACCGCCGTTGAAACCTTTGTGGGCATGCTCAAACACTTTGCTCCCGAGTTGTCCGCCCAAATTATGCCCCAGCTGTACAGTATGAAGCTGACTCTGAGGGAAGGTGTGCGCCAGATGTTAGAGTCAATTCCTTCAGCTAGCTATCCTGACATTATTGCCTACGCTCAATCCAAACCGATTCGGCCTGGTTTAGAGCAATTGTTAGACTTTCTTGATACTCAAAATGTCCCTTTCATTGTCGTTTCCGGTGGTTTGCGCTGCATGGTGGAAACGGTTCTCAGTCAGGGAAGCACGGGGAAAAAATCCTTACTTGAGCGGGTAGCAGCTATTTATGCTGTTGATGTGGAAACTACCGGGGATTTTCTAAAGGTAACCTCTGAGTTTGAAGGAGAGACAGAACTTGTGTCTAAAGTGCGGGTGATGGCACAACACCCGGCTCAAGAGCAGATCGCCATTGGCGATTCGGTAACGGACTTGAATATGAGCCTGAAAGCCCCGGTAGTATTCGCCCGCGATCGCCTCAGCAAATACCTGGAGGAGCGCCAAAAGCCCTACATTCCGTGGGATGATTTTTTTGATGTACAACAAAAGCTATCCCAGCGGTGGAACAATGGTTAATCATGGCTCCTCAATCCGAAATCACCACCAATTACTATCAGCTATTGATCCAAGACCAACCTTAATTACTGCTGCTAGTCACTTCTATCAATTAGGTTGGATGGTGGGGACAGCCGGTAACCTCTCTGCTAAACAGCCCGATGGCAGCTTCTGGATTACTGCGAGTGGATGCCATAAAGGGCAGCTAGGCAGCAAAGACTTTATTCGCATAGCCACTGATGGCACAGTAGTAGAAAAACCATCACCTGAATCTCGTCCTTCAGCTGAAACAAGCATTCATCAAAGTATCTACTCTTTATTCCCAGATGCTAAAGCCTGTTATCATATTCACACCATTGAGTCGAATTTAGTTTCTGGCTTCACTAAAGACGATACCCTGCCTTTGCCGCCGCTAGAAATGCTTAAGGGCTTTGGAGTACGGGAGGAGAACCCTAAAGTCACGGTACCAGTATTTGTCAACCATCTAGATGTTTCTCGCATTAGTAGTGAGATATGCGATCGCTTTCAGGCTGCATCGCCATCAGTCAATATCCTATTAATTCGGAACCACGGTATAACTGTTTGGGCGTCTTCCACCGAACGTGCCCAGATCTACTTGGAGTTAGCTGATTATATTTTTCGATACATGGTAGCTGCTCGACAAATTGAGCTTAGCACTACCTCAATCAAGAATTAACAAATACAATTGCTGAATTGCTCAATCGGAACAATTCAGCAATTCGGCAATTATTCAACCAGACTTGATGCTAGTCCGTATACTGCCCATCACCAAAATGACTAGGGTAACTATCGTTAGAGGTACGACAAATGTCATCATGATAGTACTAAATTGTGATAAAGCTTGGTGTTGTGTGGCGTTTAGGAACAAATACAAGGTATAGGCACCGTAATAGCTTAAAAAGAGAAATCCCTCCCACCGGGAAATTTGATAGCCAGTAAAGAAAATTGGCAGACAAGCCACCGCTACTGCAATCATTACTGGAATGTCGAAGTTTAGGGCAGGAGTTGACACCTGTATACCATCAGGCACAATCAAGCTACACATCCCCAGCACCAACAGGATATTAAAAATATTGCTGCCAATAGCGTTACCTACGGCAAGATCTCGCTCACCACGGACACTGGCAATAATGGAGGTGGCAATTTCTGGAAGAGAGGTGCCAACAGCGATAATGGTTAAGCCAATAATTAACTCGCTCCAGCCAAACATCTTGGCCATAGCAATAGCCCCATTAATCAGCCAGCGGGAACCTAGTACTAACATTCCTAAGCCGAAAAAAATCAGCCCTAACTGAGTAACTATCTTTTTAAGGCTAGTACGAGACTGGCGAGATTTGGTTTGAGGGGTATCGTGGTCTCGGATTTCCTGATTTTCCTTGCGACTCTGAATAATGGTGAATAAACTATATGCGATCGCGCCAGCCAACAGGATGCTGCCATCGACTCTACCCAGTTGGCCATCCAAGCTCATAAACAAGAGTAGGAATGATATGCCAATCATCAAAGGTACATCTAATCGCACCAACTGCCGGGATACAACCAAAGGTAACATAGTTGCCGATATTCCCAAGATTAGCAAAATATTGGCAATGTTGCTGCCAACAATGTTACCAAGGGCAATATCCGCTTGTCCGTCATAACTCGACTGCAATGCTACGGCTAATTCTGGGGCACTGGTGCAGTAAGCGACTATAGTCAGCCCAATCACTAAGGGGGAGACACCTGCTACCAACGCCAACTGTGATGCGCCCTTCACCAAGATTTCCGCCCCAACAACTAAAAGTACAAAGCCAGCAATAAATAAAATGAGAGTGATTATGTTCATTGGCTGTGTGTGAGTAAGTCATTGAGGACGAGTTTACTTCATCAAGCATGAAAGTTGCTATAACCTCGACTTAGCCCTTATAATTATTACCTAGGGTTTATTGAAACGGCAAACAACTCAACAATAACACAGATAAAGCGAATTTTTTCCTGTGTTTATCCAGGTTTAGTTTTAGTTCTTAACCTAATAATTTATTTGCTAACTGTTTCATATTATTTTTATCAACAAACTCTCTAAAAACAGTTGCTTTAAAGACAGATAGATAAAAGGCGGCATGGTACTGTAGTAGCGGTTCGAGAGTCTACTTGGCTCTTGAACTAGCCCATACAACCATTCTAAGCCGATTCCCTGGGCTGCTAAGGATTACCAAAACCTTTGGCTTTCTCCTGAAGCTTGCTCATAGTCTTGTCAGTGCCTTCACCCTGCCAAGTCAGAAATGCCCAAACACACGCTTCTGATTCTTCCACTCAATTGAATCACTAACCAAATAGGTTCCTGTTGGAACAGGGTGTAATGTTTCGTGAGATTATCCTGAACTGCTAGGCGAATGGCAACTGTGTCATCGGTAATACCATCACCTTTGGCACCGTAATCCCGCACATTCACCATGTTCGCATCCAAAGGATAGAGGGGATTCGTTGCTACTGAAGAACTGACCAAGGTGGAAAAGCTAGCAGGTAAGCCCGATCACCAATAGTAGGCTGCACAGGCTTAGGGAGAAGAGCATGAGCTTAGCTAGGTGCAGAGGAATGCCTACTAGATTTTTAAGTCTTTGGAATTGATATTTATACTTGATATGTATAATAAACAACATTTAAATAATTGTTTTTGCAAAACCTTTACTGATCATCCAGTGGTAGCAGTTCTTAGTTAATCGTGTTTTTAGCATTTTTAAAATACCACTTGATGTCAAAAAAATCACAATATTTAATATTTAATTAATTAATTTTTGTTAAATTTAATTCAAGCCAATCTGGCAACAGATCTAAGTACAACTTGGGTTTAATTGAAAATACTGAATGATATCAAGTCCGGTTAATTACTTTGCCAATAATCCCTGAATTTTTGGTAATGCGTAATGGGTGATGATTCATCATCAACTAGCAATTAGTAATTACTAACTACCAACTAATAATTACTAATTACCAATTACCAATTACCCTCAGGAATTATGATCATTATTTAACCGAATTTTATAGGATACATCGATAGGTTTATTGATGACTGAATTCATAAATATATGATTGAGTTTAAGTAAAACCTGTTAGTAATTTTGTTGTTAGTGATTTTGGTCTCAACAGTCATATGAAAGTAGCAATTCTTGCCGGGGGGCTCGGTACTCGTCTAGCGGAAGAAACCGACACAAAACCAAAGCCAATGGTAGCAATCGGAGGGCGACCAATCCTCTGGCATATCATGATGCATTATTACCATTATGGCTTCCAAGATTTTGTGATTGGCCTAGGTTATAAGGCAGAAGTTATTAAAAAATACATGGTGGACTATTGTTCACTTAATAGTAACTTAACGGTCAACCTTAACAATGGCAAAGTCATCCAGCACGGTGCTGCAGCACCGGATTGGACAGTTGATTTAATTGATACTGGTATTTACACCAATACAGGCGGTCGGATTAAACGGCTCGCTCCCTACGTAGGCAATCAGACATTTATGCTCACTTGGGGAGATGGAGTTTCTGATGTCAATTTAAATGCGCTCCTGGAATTCCATCGCTCTCATGGCAAATTAGCTACCTTAACTGCAGTACGTCCACCTGCACGTTTTGGTTACTTAGACCTAGATGGAAACCAGATTACGGAATTCTCTGAAAAGCCTCAAACCAGAGAAGGCTGGATCAACGGTGCTTTCTTTGTTTTAGAACCCGGAGTTTTTGATTATATCGATGGCGATGACACCCAGTGGGAAAAAGCACCACTGGAGCGACTCGCCAAAGATGGGCAACTGATGGCCTATCACCACACTTCATTCTGGCAATGCATGGATACCTTGCGCGACAAGCGCAGGTTAGAAAGTCTGTGGAACAGTGGCAATGCACCTTGGAAAATTTGGGAGGAAAATAATGCGAGTATTAGTAACTGGTCACAAGGGCTACATCGGCACAGTCATGGTGCCAATGCTATTAGCTCAAGGGTATGATGTATTTGGTCTTGATAGCGACTTATTTGAAAAGAGTACTTTTGGTGAAGGAATTCGAAAAATTCCAGAGCTAAAAAAGGATATCCGTGACGTTACGGCAACAGAACTAGAAGGATTTGATGCTCTAATCCACTTAGCAGGGCTTTCCAACGATCCTCTGGGGAATCTGAATCCTGACTTAACCTATGAGATCAATCATGCTGCTTCAGTTCATTTGGCTAAGTTAGCCAAAGCGGCAGGCATCGAGCGCTTCGTATTCTCATCGTCCTGTAGTAACTATGGTGCTGGTGGTGATGACTGGTTGACTGAGGAATCATCCTTCAACCCTGTCACTCCTTACGGCATTTCTAAAGTTCGTGTCGAGCAAGATGTTACTCAGTTAGCGGACGATAACTTTAGTCCTACGTTTCTGCGGAATGCTACGGCTTACGGTGTTTCGCCGCGTTTGCGCTTTGATTTAGTACTCAATAACTTGGTCGCTTGGGCATTTACCACGGGTCAAGTGTATATCAAGAGCGATGGCACCCCTTGGCGTCCCATTGTCCATATTGAAGATATTTCTCAAGCTTTTATTGCAGTGTTGGAAGCACCTCGTGAGGTGGTACACAATCAAGCGTTTAATGTGGGACGGAATGAGGACAACTATCGCATTCGAGAGTTAGCCGAAATTGTCAAAGAAACAGTCCCAGGCTGCGAAATTGAATACGCTAAAGATGCTGGACCGGATAAGCGCTGTTATCGCGTTGATTGTAGTAGGATCATTCAGACATTACCCGAATTCAAACCCCAATGGAATGCCCGTCGGGGAGCTCAAGAACTCTACCAGGCTTATCAAACTGTAGGCTTAACCTTGGAAGAGTTTGAAGGACCAAGGTATCAGCGTATTGCTCACATCAAACAATTACTTAGCACTGGAAGATTAGATCAAACCCTGCGTTGGCGTACCCAGCTACCTACATCTCCTAAAATACAACCCATGAGTGTTTAGGAGTTGTTGGGTAATCGGTAATCGGTAATCGGTAATCCTACTCTAATTACCAATTACCAATTACCAAAAGGGCGGAAAAATTTGTTGCAGTCACCCTGGAGAATTAGTTGACTTTAATAAAAAGTTTACTTTGCTATTGTTATGAATATTTTTTTGTTGCTGATTAACCGTTAATTGCCAACAGTTTACAGTTAACAATTAACAGTCATATTTTTTTTAAAATAATAATGTCTAATTCAATGCCTATTTGCCGTGCTAACAGCACTGATGACTTAGAGTTAATTATTTCCTTCGGTTACACCCCATTAGCTGATGGATTACTTACTAAAAACCAGTTAGATAAACCTGAATATACTGCTCCATTGGATCTGGCGTTTTCTCCTAGCAGTGGTTTAGTCCAAATCACCGAAAGTGTCCCCCCGGAAATACTATTTTGTCGAGACTACCCCTATTTTTCTTCTGTATCAAAATCGTTAATAAAACACTTTGTAGATAGTGCCAAAGCCATCATTGAGTCAAGACAACTCAACAGCAACAGTCTAGTGATTGAAGCAGCTAGTAATGATGGCTATATGCTCAAGAACTTTGTTGAAAAAGGAATTCCAGTGCTGGGAATTGACCCAGCCTCTGGACCTGCGGAAGCTGCCCAAAAAGCAGGTATTCCTACTCTTTGTACATTCTTTACCAAAGATTTGGCAATAGAGCTACACTCTGAAGGACGGAAAGCTGATGTTTTTCTTGCTAACAATGTCTTGGCTCATGTGCCAGATCTGAATGGCTTTGTAGCAGGAATTGGGGTTCTGCTGAAAGAGACTGGTGTAGCAGTGATTGAAGTCCCCTATGTGGTTGACTTGGTAGATCACTGTGAATTTGACACTATCTACCATCAGCACTTATGTTATTTTTCAGTAACTGCTTTGGATCGGTTGTTTAGGAAACATGGTTTATTCCTAAATGACATCCAACGTACTCCAATCCATGGAGGTTCGTTACGGCTCTTTGTGGAGCCTAAGGAACAGGTTAAGGAATCCGTAAAATCTCTATTAGCAGAAGAAGTAGCGCGGGGAGTTGACCGCATTGATTACTATCGTGATTTTGCTAACCGTGTTCAGGAAATTAAGCTTTCTTTACTAGATATCCTCTGGGATTTGAAGAAACAGGGTAAAAAGGTGGCAGCCTATGGAGCAGCAGCTAAAGCAACTACTCTGCTAAGTTATTTTGGAATTAATAAAACCTTGGTAGATTATGTAGTCGATTTAAATCCGTTCAAACATGGTCGCTACATGGGCATTAATCATTTACCGATTTTCCCACCATCAAAACTATTAGAGGATAAACCAGATTATGTCTTGCTGCTAGCTTGGAATTTTGCTGATGAGATTTTGCAGCAACAGGAAGAGTATCGACAACAAGGAGGTAAATTTATTATTCCGATTCCACAACCAAAGATTGTTTAGAGTGTATGGTTTACGGTCAAGCAAGAGAGTAAAGTTACTCAAAATGATACAACAAGCATTGTCCAAAAATTTTGCTCACACACAACCGATTTCATTATCAGAACATATTTGTCCCAACTGTGGACACCAAGGATTGTCCCTATTTTATGAAGTACACAACGTACCAGTTCACAGTTGCTTAATGATGTCAACCCAGGAAGCAGCTCTAGACTTCCCTTGCGGTGATGTGGTTTTGGGGTTTTGTGAAGACTGCGGCTTTATCACTAATGTTTCCTTTGACCCCAGGTGGTCAGCTTACGCCCCCAATTATGAAGACCAACAGAGTTTTTCTCCAACCTTCAATCAGTTTGCCCTTGATCTAGCCAATCATCTGATCGACAAATACGACCTTCATGACAAAGACATTATAGAGATTGGTTGTAGCAAAGGAGATTTTCTCTTGCTGCTGTGCGAATTAGGTAATAATCGTGGTGTTGGTATTGACCCATCTGCTGTAGTAGGACGAGTTCAAAGTGAAGCCGCTGACCGGGTCACCTTTATTAAAGACTATTACTCAGAGCGCTATGCTGAGTATGTAGGTGATTTTATCTGTTGTCGCCATACCCTAGAGCATATTTATCCTACCGCTGAGTTTATTAGTACCGTGCGCCGCTCCATTGGCGATCGCCTCAATACTGTTGTGGTCTTTGAGATCCCAGATACCATACGAGTACTCAAAGACTTAGCTTTTGAAGACATTTACTACGAACACTGCTCCTATTTCACCCCTGGATCCCTAGCGCGATTATTCCGCAACTGTGGTTTTGAAGTGACTGACCTGTATCGAGCTTATGGTGAACAATATCTGTTAATTGAAACCCGACCTGTCACCATCCCATCTGACAAAGTACATCCTCTGGAAGAGAGTCTGGAGGAAGTGACCCAGCATGTCAAACACTTCACCAACGAGATTAGCAAGAAGCTGGAGAATTGGAAGCAGCACTTAGAGCAGATGCATGCTCAAGGCAAGCGTGTTGTAGTTTGGGGTTCGGGTTCCAAATGTGTGGCTTTTCTAACCACTCTTGATACCACAGACAAAATTGAATACGTGGTAGACATTAATCCCCATCGTCATGGGAAATTTATCCCTGGCGTTGGTAAACAAATTATGGCACCAGAGTTTTTAAAGGAATACAGACCTGATCAGGTGATTGTCATGAATTCGATATATTGTCATGAAATTCAGCAAATGTTGGATAAGATGGGAGTAACTACAGAGGTAATATCTCTATAAATATCAGTCATGAGTTATGAGTTATGAGTCATGAGTCAAAAATTAAAGACTTATGACTCATAAATTGTTTACTGGAGTTGTTTAGGTGTACTTGGGAACTATGTTTTTTCTGCACAGACTTGGAAAAAATTTTTCCATCAGAAAGCACCCAGCAAAGTTTAGCAATAACCGAAGGATTGGATTCTTGCGGGGGAAAGAGTATTTGTCATTTGTCATTGTTTATTATTTGGTCGCCCCTTCAGGCCAAAATTGCAAATATACCAATAAGTTTTATGGTAAAAAAAAGTATGGTAAGTGAATAGGCTTACCAATTTTTTTTGATGATTAATTAATTGTTTATAGCGGTTTATCCTCCAATAAGGAGGTAGACCATAAGTCTCAATGAAAACATTTTTAGCTTCAAAATGTACCTCACCATACAAAAAAACACTATATTCTCCATTATTATACCTTTCTCAGGGATACGGTTAACTTTTAATATTCAACATTCAACATTCAACTTTGAACATTCAACATTCAACATTCAACATTCAACATTTAAAGTTAAAATTAATAGTTTCAGTAATAAAAATAACCATGTACGACTTGGCGATTATTGGAGGAGGAATCATTGGCTTATCCACAGCCATGGCATTGGGTCAACGTTATCCAGATGCCAAAATTATGGTACTGGAAAAAGAGAGCAGTTGGGCGGCTCACCAAACTGGCAATAACAGTGGTGTGATTCATTCTGGAATATACTACAAACCAGGGAGTTTCAAGGCTAGATTTTGTTACGAAGGAAATCGCTCGATGGTGGCATTCTGCCAAAAGCATGGCATTGATTATGACATCTGTGGCAAAGTAATTGTAGCAACTGAACCAGAAGAACTACCATTACTGGATACTCTTTACCAAAGGGGTTTGGAAAATGGTATAGAGATTGCCAAGATTACTGGTGAAGAGGTTAAGGAAATTGAACCCCATGTCCGTTGTTTAGCTGGAATTCGAGTTTATTCGACTGGGATTGTAAACTACAAGCAGGTCTGTGAAAAATACGTTGAACTGGTTCGTGTCCAGGGAGGGGATTTACGTCTCAATAGTAAGGTTGAAAAGATCCTGGAAACTGGGGATGGTCTAGTGCTGGAAACCAACAATGGTAACTATCCCACTCGCTTTGTGATCAACTGTGCTGGACTACATAGCGATCGCATTGCTAAGTTGGGTGATGCTGAGCCTCCAGCTAAAATCGTTCCTTTCCGGGGTGAGTACTATGAACTCAAGCCAGAGAAACGCTACCTAGTCAAGCACTTAATTTATCCAGTTCCTAATCCAAATTTTCCTTTCCTAGGGGTTCATTTCACCCGCATGATTGATGGCAGTGTCCATGCTGGACCCAATGCTGTACTCAGTTTCAAGCGGGAAGGTTATCGAAAGACTGATTTTGACCTGCGAGATTTTGTGGAGGTCATGACCTATCCCGGTTTCTGGAAACTAGCTGTCAAACATGGAGACGCAGGAATTCAGGAAATCATCCGCTCCTTCAGTAAAGCTGCCTTTGTTAAGAGTTTGCAACGGCTGATTCCTGAAATCCAAGCAGATGACTTAGTTCCCACCCATGCTGGGGTCAGAGCTCAAGCCTTAAAAAATGATGGCAAGTTGGTGGATGATTTTTTAATTGTCAATAGTCCTAAAGCAATGCATGTGTGTAACGCTCCCTCTCCTGGTGCTACGGCTTCTTTGGAGATTGGTAATGCGATCGCTAGTGAGATCCCGACACTGAAAACTCTCGAAAGGGTGATCTGACCCAAGTTTCCTTAAAAGCTATCAGCCGTCAGCTATCAGCCGTCAGCTGATAGCTGATTATTTGTACTTTCCCTGTACTAGTCTCATGGAGTGAAAACTTGAAATGAACACCTTATCTAACCACAACTGTCCTGTATGTGCCTCTGCCGATTTAGAGGTGTTTTTTGAAATGTTGGCGGTGCCAGTGTACTGTAATCTCCTGTGGCGATCGCGTCAAACTGCTCAAAACTGTTCCAAGGGAGATATCAAACTAGGGTTCTGTCCTAGCTGTGGTTTTATTAGCAACCTAGCGTTTGACCCTACTAAATTAGGTTATTCCCAGGACTATGAAAACTCCTTACATTACTCTGCCCGATTTCAGGACTATGCCCAATCCCTTGCCGCTGGATTAGTGAAGCGCCACCATCTCTACAATAAAGACATTATTGAAATTGGTTGTGGCAAAGGGGATTTTCTGATAAGTCTGTGTGAACTAGGTAATAACCGAGGAGTAGGTTTTGACCCCAGCTATGTTCCTAGGTCAGAGCATCAACAACTCCAGACTCAAGTCAAGTTTGTTCAAGATTTCTATTCACAGCTTTACCAAGAGTATCAAGCCGATCTAATTTGTTGTCGGCACACCCTAGAGCACATTTCCAATCCCGCAGATTTGCTCAAGCCACTACGACAGGCGATCGGTTCTCGCCTTAATACCATTGTTTTGTTTGAAGTCCCCAACGCCTTAGATACCTTTCGCCATTTAGCAGTGTGGGACATTATCTATGAACACTGCTGCTATTTCGCCCCCACTTCTCTAGGGCAAGCTTTTGTCAATGCTGGGTTTCAAGTTAGTGAAATCAAGGAGGCGTTTGGTGGTCAGTTCCTGTGCCTGGAAGCAAAGCCAGTGCATGGGGAAATCCCGAACAGCTATGGAAAACCGGATGAAATCGAGGTATTGACTCGCGATATTGCCAGCTTTACCGCTAGGTTTCAGGAGAAGTTAGAAAGCTGGCAGCACAAACTGACAACCATCGCTCAAACTGATAAAAAAGCCGTAGCATGGGGTGCTGGCTCAAAAGGGGTTACTTTTTTGAATCTGCTCAAGTGCCAAGATGTGATTGATGACATCGTAGATCTCAATCCCCGCAAACAGGGGAAGTACGTTGCTGGAACAGGACAGGAAATTGTTCCACCAGAATTTCTCCAGGATTACCAACCTGATCTGGTTATTGTGATGAACCCTATCTATGAAGAAGAGATTCGACAGTTATGCAACAATCTAGGTTTAACTCCTGAGCTAATTTGTGTTTGACTGTGTTTTAACCTTGGCTTTGGTGATATCAAGTCCAGTTGAATACCCATGATCAAGAAGATTGATGGGGAGATTTTAAAATATCTCCTTTAAAGTCAACCGCCGCCAACAATTGTGACAATTTCCAGCTGGTCTCCCTCCTGCATTTGAGTCTGGTTCCAAAACTGCCGATGGAGAATTTCACCATTGTATTCTACCGCCACCAGGCGCGGATTTAAGCCTAGCTGTTCTAATAGCTGGGGTAGTTTAGTGTCACAAGAGCAGGTCCGGGATTCACCATTAACTTCAAGGGTAATTTGAGTTGTGTTGTTAGATATCATCAGCTAATATTTACCAGCAAGCTATTCAAAATTAGTCACTATTACTTATTACCTAACATGTCTAACTATTATCTAGTTTTAGGACATTAGGGTTTAGAAACCCCAGCTTCAAGAGATCGAAGAGTGTGCTCTCGTTTGAGCTGGGACAGAAAATATTGAGTAACTAGAGTCGGTTGTTCCGCCTCCATGATCCCCCGCACAACCGCCACTCGTTGAGCTCCTGCATCCAAGACATAGTTTAAATTGTTTGGATCAATTCCCCCAATTGCAAACCATGGAATTGTAGCATGCTCTTTAGCATACTTGACATAATCCAAACCAGCTGCTTGCTTATTGGGTTTAGTAGGGGTTTCATAAACCGGTCCAACACCGATATAATCTGCGCCTTCAGCAATTGCCCGGTGTAGTTCATCAGGGTTAGTAGTCGAGCAACCAATAATACGCTGGGAGCCCAGTAGCTGCCGTGCTAAGGAAATTGGTACATCTTGTTGTCCGATATGAACCCCATCAGCCTCCACTGCCAGAGCTAAATCCACCCGGTCATTCATAATAAACAAAGCACCATAGTGATGGCACAGCTGGCACAATTTCTGAGCATCAGCTAGTTTGTCCCCATCATCTGCTTGTTTTTCCCGGTACTGTACCAAGGTTAGTCCACCTTGGAGGGCAGCCTCTACCTTGGCAAACCACTGGTCTGATAAGGATGTAATCAAGTAGAGATGCGATCGCTCTAGCAACTGATGACGCTGATATCCCAGTAAATTGCTTTCTAGGCTGTAAACCCGATAGCGCATCTGCTTAAAGGCGATCCCCATCTGAGCGTCGTATAGTTTACCATATTCTTCCAACACCCGTAGTGCTTCTTGCACCCGACACAAATTAGCCTGTAAAAGCTGCTGAATGCTGGAACGTCGTTCTTCCTGGGGATGAGTTAGTCCAGTCCCTGGATCCCCTGAGGTATCTCGGAAGATCCTGATTTCCGAGCTGTGCCAACGGGCTAATTCCTGGCGCATTTCCTTGCACTCCCCAGCCATCTGGGCGCTGTTGAGACCAAAGCGGCACCACTCCTCAATAATTCGCAAGCCTTCTCTAGCTCGGTCTAAATTTGCATCCAAAATTCGGCAAATCGCCGCTTTTTGAACCATAATGCCGCTGTCTTGCTCTTCCATTACTAACTACTCCATTATTATCTATCCTAACAGTGGATGGAAAGCTTGTTTCTGTGGTCAGTAACCTTTAGCAACGGACACATTTCAAGTGATAAATGATTACAAATAGATTACAACTATCCTAGTTTATGGATACGATCAAGCTTGACATTCAACTCAACTTTTATGTCAAATTCCATGAACATTGGACTAAAGGAGAACAGCCATGAGTTTGATCATAATTAACACTATAGAATTAACTATTTACCTTCGCTTAGCGTGGCCCAAGGCCAATCCCGTAGCGTGGCCCAAGGCCAATCATTCCCACTGCCATCACCAACATCACCAACATCAGCCTAGACCCTTTGATCTTGGGTTACCAGTAACAACGATTTTGCTGGGATTAACCTTTAGCATCTTCAGCCAAGTTATCCCTTCAAAAATGGTGCCACTAGGATTAGGAGGAACCACAGCTTTAGCCCAATCAACTCAGGATGATCGGGGAATCAAAATGGATTATACCATAGAAAGCAAATTTTTGTTTGTAAACCCAGTTACCGGAAACGACAGTAGTGGTGATGGCACCCAGGATTCACCGTTGAAAACTATCACTCAGGCGCTACAAGCTGCCCAGACCAATACTGTGATTGTACTCTCTAGGGGTATCTACAGCAGTGAAATGGGTGAAACCTTCCCCCTACTTCTGAAACCCGGTATCAAGCTACAGGGCAACCCCCGCACTAGAGGTCACGATGTGGTGATTCGCGGCGGTGGTACCTTTGTTAGTGCCACGGCTGCTAGTCACGATGTCCTAATCGTAGGTGCTGACCAAACGATTATTTCTGGCGTAACCCTTAACAATACTAATCCAGAAGGTTATGGTTTGTGGCTGGAAGTCGGTTCGGTTTTAGTGGAAGACAATACCTTAACTGGGAATAGCAAAAGCGGGATTGCTGTGGAGGGAAATAGTACACCAACAATTCGCAGTAACTACTTCTACAAGAATAAAGGAAATGGGCTCAGCATTTACGGAACCTCAAACACTCAAGTGGATGACAATGTATTTGAAAATAATGACTTAGGAATTCTGATTGCCGAAAACGTTGCACCCCATATCGTTAATAATCGCATCACTGGCAATAAAAATGGGGTAGTGGTTGAAACCAATGCTCAACCATTTTTCCAGAATAACGTCATTGAAAATTCCCAACTGGATGGATTAGTCCTCAAGGTCGGAGCTAATCCGGATTGGGGAAATTCAACAGAATCAACAAACAATACATTAAACAATAAATCAAACAATATATTTCGAGGTAATAGGCGGTTTGACATTAACAATCAGGAGTCTGAGCCTACTCTGATTGCTTTTGGTAATCAGCTAGAAGAGGAAACTAACAGTGAGGTTAATTCAGGGGAGACTGAAAAGGATATCATTCAAGAGTCGGAGGTTGAAACACCAGCTGTTAGTAAACCAGCTGTTAGTAAACCAGCTAGTACACCTGATGCTTCTGACAACCAAGCCGTTGTCATGGCAGAAAACTCTAATCACTCACAGAAGACTACGCCTAATTCTCAGGAGAATCCCACCACCCCCAGCCAAGTCGTCCCATCCCAACCGCCTGCCGAGAAGGAACCGACAAAGGAATCGACATCTGCTGAGGTCTCAGCAGCTTCATTTCCTGTTCCATCAAGTTTGGAGCCTCAGCCATCTACCTCGACTGATAACATCGGCAAAGACGCAGGACTAAATAATTCTGCAAGTACTGAATCTTCTAGACCAGCAGCAAGGTCTCAAACTGAAAGTCAGGAAACCTCTCAAACTCAACAGCCTTCTGATGCTAGCACTCAACGTTCACATTCTGAACCCCTGACACCCCTGACTCTGAAAGTTATTCAAAATCAGGAGCAGTCATCTTTTGAGGAACCAACATCACCACCCAAACCAGGAGAGGATTCTAGCAGTTTTACTCCGGCTTCACCGTCACAGGAAGTGATTGATGCGTCAAGTGACAGGTCAAAACCGACACCAGAAGAACCCTCGACTGAGGACCTGGACGTTATGGTGTCAATGTCTAGTCAGATCAGTACACCGGTTAATCAAAATACTAGTAATCGAAATACTAGTGCTAGCTCTAATTCAGGTAGCTCAATTCCAGTGTTTTCTACAAGTACCCAATCAAACTCTGAACAAAGGGGACCTCAAGGGAATAATCCGACTTCAGCTCTACCCAGTCGGGGTTACCGGATTTTGGTAAATGCTGAGAGTGAGCAGCAACAAAATTTAATGCGATCGCTAATTCCCGATTCTTTCCTGACCTCCTTTGAAGGAAGAACTGTGATGCAAGCGGGATTGTTCACAACCCTCGAAAATATTGATCGGGTTCTTAAATTACTCAGTAGTTATGGTTTGAGCACCACTATTGTGCCTCTGAATTACTGATCAGACCAAGGAGGGAATAATTTTATTTCTATTTTAAAGGGATTCCAGAGAAGTTAGGATATTGACCATCTCTTTTGACTATCTATTGAATAAAATAAATTCCCGGAGCAATTCTAAAAGCTCTGATGAAATCTCATGACCCATATCTAATTCTCTGTACTGCACTGCTGCTCCCAAGTTGAGCAAATAATCTCGTAACCGGTGAGCAGCACTTAAAGGAACAACCGTATCTTGTCTACCATGCACAATTAAAATGGACTGCAACGATGAATCAACCTTTTGAGGGGTTCGATGCATATAGCCACTCAAGGAGGCTAAACCTGCCAGGGGTAAGGTTAACCCTACATCTAGAGCCATTGCCCCACCTTGAGAAAAGCCACACAAAATTGTGGAGGACAGGGGAATACCTGTAAAACCTTGGAGAGAATTGAGCCAGTAGCTCAAGCGCTCTTCGCTTTCTTCTAATCCCCGATAGTCGTCTCTTGCCAAGTCGTACCACATTCTGCCACCAGTTACCTGAGGGTGACTAAAAGGAGCATCGGGAATTAAAAATTGGGTGTTGGGCAAGTTTAACGATGGCACTAGAGATGCCACAGCTTGAGCATTAGCACCCCAACCGTGTAACGCTACGACCAATCGTGCTGGTCGTTGACCGTTTGCTGGTGGAATTGAAATCGCTTCGAGAGACAGGCCTCTTACTCCTGAAGAACACAAGTGATCAGCATTCCAGATAGATGGGCTGAACTAGCGAACATTGACGCTCTCCCCTAGGGAGTGGGTTTGGGGAATTAATCGGGGCTGCAACTAAAATATAAGCCGAATAGCTAACTTACTTTATGGCGCGCTTTTCTGGTTTCAGCCCAAGATATCTGTTAGTCTGAGAATCGTATCACCAATCTGCCACATTTGTAAAGCTGTCGTGCTTTAGGATAATGTGGCGAACGCTATCAACAGTAATGGCTCCCTCATTCTTGAACTTGGTGAGCAGTCGGGTAACTGTAACCCGCGTCGTTCCAATTGCATTGGCTAAATCCTGATGAGTAAGACGCATGCCAATCCGAATCCCTTCTGGTACTGGCTCACCAACTTCCCGTTTTAATAGCAATAGTAAATGTTGTAAGCGTACCTCAACCCGGCGCTGACCCGAGATTGCTAACAGGATCTCTGTCTGTCGCATCCGACGCACTAGTTGGGGTAATATAGTCTGAGCTATATAGGGAGAATTGTTGATTTCAGCTAAAGAATACCATTTGAGACGGACATCAGTTAGGGCGATTGCCTGATAACTTGACAGGACAGAAAACCAATTACCAAAGAATGCAGAAGACTCTGCCCAACCCAACCATATCTCCTCCCCTTCTGGGGAAAGGGTACTCAGCTGGACTCGGCCCTCGTCTACCTCCCAAACACCCTGTGCTACTAGAGGGATCTGCTCACCCCTAGCGTAGAAATGCAATCGGCGTTTAACCTTTGGCTCTTGCTGCTTTCTCTCTAGAATTGCTCTCGAAAATTGGTGCATAGGGGCAACAAGGCGTGGATACTTTCCCTACCTTAAGGCAATAAGGTAAAGGGTCGGTAATCAAGAGATTAAGCCATTATACAAATGAGGTATTAATAATAGAAGTATTCAGGAGCAAGATCGATGCTACCCCTGAGTTATTGTCCTTACCTTCCCTACCAGTAAAATGCCCTTGAGGAAATTAAGTATTTAATAAGTTAGTTAACTATGTAAGTATTACCTAGAAGTATGACCTATGAATGATCAAGGATGAAGTATGAAGATCGATGTCACAGATGAGTCATTGTCCCTATCTCCCCTACCGCTAAAACGCCCGTTATTAATGGTTGGTCACGGCACTAGAGACCCCGATGGGCGTCAGACTTTCCTAGATTTTGCCCACAGCTATCAAACCTTGAACCATTCTCGACCAGTAGTACCTTGTTTTTTAGAACTGACTGGTCCAACTATTCAAGAGGGAGTAGAGAGTTGTGTTCAGCAGGGTTATACGGAACTAACTGTATTACCGATTTTACTGTTTGCAGCTCGCCACAATAAATTTGATGTTACTAACGAGTTAGACCGGGCCAGGGCAAAATATCCCCAAGTCAAGTTTCACTACGGGCGTCATTTTGGAATTACTACTGGAATTCTGGATTTATGGCGGCAACGGCTTGCCAAACTTGACCAACCCCAACCAGAGTTAGCCGTTAGCCAGTTGAAGGGGGAAGCGTCCAATCTAGAACCTTCAACAAAACAACCTCTAGCCTTAAGAAAGGACACAGTACTTCTATTTGTTGGTCGTGGGTCTAGTGACCCTGATGCTAATGGTGATGTTTACAAAATGGCTCGCATGCTCTGGGAAGGCAGTGGCTATAAAACTGTGGAAACCTGCTTTATTGGCATTACCCATCCTCGGTTAGAAGAAGGCTTCCGTCGCGCCCGACTATACCAACCTAAGCATATTATAGTACTTCCTTACTTCCTATTTACCGGGGCTTTAGTAAAAAAGATTTTTGATATCACAGCTCAGCAGCAGAAACTTTATCCAGAGATTCCCTTGACCTGTTTACCAGAAATGGGAATTCAGCCTCAGCTGCTATCTGTGCTCAGGGACCGAGAAATCGAGGCACAGTTGGGGCAAGTGCAGATGAATTGTGAGATGTGTAAGTTCCGGTTAGCAGCCATTGATAATGGTGCTCACAACGGACACTCCCACCACCATCACCACGGGCATGACCATCACCAGCACCACTCTCACCAGCCTAATCACAATACCCCAGATCCCTATCAAGATTTGGAAAAATACCACCAGCGTATTTGGCAAGCACCCTAGGGTTGGCCGGTTGAAGGTTAACAGGTTGAAGGTTAACAGGTTGAAGGTTAACAGGTTGAAGGTTGAAGGTTGAAGGTTGAAGGTTTAAGGTTAATCCAGACAACTTCCAACCTATACTACAAGGGACCCCTGGGCAAGAACAACATTCAACCCAAGAACCTACCCTACACTGAACGCCAAAGGCGAACAACCCCATAACCTTCAACCTTCAACCTCCAAGCCCATAACCTTGGCCTATTGGCCACGCTTCGCGAACAACCTTAAACCCCATAACCTTGGCCTATTGGCCACGCTTCGCGAACAACCTTAAACCCCATAACCTTAAACCCCATAACCTTCAACCTGTTAACCTTGGCCTATTGGCCACGCTTCGCGAACAACCTTCAACCCCATAACCTTCAACCTCCAAGCCCATAACCTTTTTTGACTGACCAATGTCTCAAGACTTTAACGTTGGCGATCGCGTAAGAGTAATTACATTACCACGCTACGTCAAAACTGCTGAACCAATGCCAATGCTGCGACCTCCTGATGTGATTAAAGTTGGGGAAGAGGGAGTAATCCTCGACCGACGTCCAGGAGGATACTGGGGCGTTCGCTTTTCTAGAGGAGCATTTCTGATCGATAGTCAGTACATTGAGTTAGTTCAGGAGGAAAATCCAAACCCCTAAAGCCTCCTAACCCCTAAGTGCTAATCGCTTTTTCCTGCTGATGTGCTTCTACCCATGTACCTTATTTACAAGATGAGCTTAATATTATCCATAGCGATTACAATTTTGCAGTGTGGACGTGACTTGGGAGATAGATGTGTACAGCTTCCTACAGTCCCTCGGAATTGCCAACCCTAGGGGAAGTGGCTGGCTGGCAGTCATATTAACTTTCGGATTGGCATGGGCAGTGACTAGATGCTTGATGCCAACTTTACGCTCATTTGCCCTGGAGGTTGGTTGGGCTGACCAACCCAATGCGCGACGGCTTAACCAAGAACCCTTACCCAATGCAGGAGGCTTAGCTATCTATACCGGAGTGGTAGCTGCACTGGTACTAGCTACCCTCCTGAGACCGATTGTCATCGAAGGGGTGTTAGCTCAAGTGCTGACTATTCTCCTGGGGGGCTCGGTTCTGGTACTGGTAGGCTTTATTGATGATCAATTTGGTTTGCCTGCCTATGTACGCTTGTCGGTTCAAATTATTGCTGCCCTGCTGTTAGTGGCTAGTGGTGCCGGGATTAAAGCTACCTTCGGGACTCCGATTGATGTCCAACTCTCCATGTTACTTACGGTTCTATGGGTTGTGGGTATTACTAATGCCATTAACCTTATGGATGGGATGGATGGTTTAGCAGCAGGCGTCAGCTTTATTACTGCTATGAGCCTGTTAGCGGTTTCAGCTCAGTTTCCCAGTCGTGCGGCAGCAACGTTGCTGCTGGCAGCTCTAGGGGGGTCAGCTCTGGGATTTTTGCGCCATAACTTCCATCCTTCCCACATTATTATGGGAGATGCAGGTGCGTACTTCTTCGGCTATGTACTAGCTGCCAGCAGCATTTTAGGGTCTTTAAAAGTGACTACGGTATTTGCCCTAGTCCCCCCAGTAGTATTTTTGCTATTGCCAGTCCTAGATACTACTCAGGTATTTGTGCGGCGGTTGATCAATGGTAAAAACCCTTTAACTACCCCAGGTAAGGACCACCTACATCACCGCTTGCTAGCCTTTGGTTTCTCCCAGCGCTATGTCGCCCTTATCCTTTGGGGCATTACCTTAGTGTCTAACTGGCTAGCCATGAAACTGCAAGAGATGACTCCTCGGGTGATTTATGCCACGACAGGGGGTATCATTTTGCTGTTAGGCATTACTGTTTTGCAAAGAATTAGAGCAAAATAAAGCGTTCCCCAATTGTGGAATGATTAAGGGTAATAGGTAATTGGTCATGGGTCATGGGTAATTGGTAACTGACCCAACTCTACTTGATATCCCAAACGATAGTCAGCAATGCCCTGGTCAGTGCTGGCAAGAGCAGTGTGTGTAGGGCGTAAGCTGAGTACTCTTGCTCTGGACTTAAAATATTAAGATATATTAAATTGTCAATTAAATTGACATATTATAAGAGACCGCTGCTAAAATTAATGGTGGGTCTGACCCCATATACCATAATTTGTATTAAATGATATAATAACCAACTTATTATTATATCCCGATTTAATCACCTGCTTTGAGGCGATTTGCTAGCAACATAGCCGCCCTCTTCAGTAAGCAGCAAGACTACCGGAATTTAACCGATCACCATAGTCAAGCTTGAGTCAAGCTCCATTTGTTGGAGATTCAAGCTTCATCTCCTGATGCAGTTGCTCATGGGGATTTACCCCAATAGCTATGCTGCATCGCTTTACCCAATTTCTTGCTTGCAGCGGTTGAAGATGACCGATGACCAATTATCCCTTAATTAATATCTTATTACCAGCTGTAGTTATCTCCAGCACTATATTTTCCAGTTTGACCTTACCGTTTGTTTTCAACAAATCAAAACCAATAGAAGTTGGAGTCAAACCGTTTTTCAGCCTCGAAGTTCAACCCATCTTCCATGAAGACCATAAGGATTTAGCAATTCCTTATCTTGGCGTTGCCATCCTAGTGAGTGTGTTAGCTGGTCTTGGCACTGTTGAAGTGGGAAGGCAATGGCAAAAATACCAAGCATCAGTCAGAGAAAAAAAGAGACAACTCCTCCAGGAGATCGAATCCCTCAACCAAGGCGAATCGGAACCAGAATACCAACCGGATGTTTCTGCAATAGCTCTTACCCAGAAGGATGATTTGCTTCGGTATCGAGGACTAACTCCTCCTAACACTCAATCGTTTGCTGTTCAACAACCCCATGGTGTTGTTGATAGCAATAATGTTATTGAGTTTAAACGCAATAGAATAGCTCAAACTACAGGGATGGCTGTAAATGTCAACCAACTTAAGTTTTACCCTGAATCCCAAAACAATAATTCAGTTCAACTGAGGTCTTCCCCTGTTCCTGCTCTTGCTCTCCTTCAGGATTTGGAATTATCCTCCAGTCATATTATTAAATCCCGTCAGGATTACCAAATCTGCTGGATTAACGTACCTCATTTAAGCAGACGCTTATTAGCCATTAACGTTGATGGTCAATACTACAGTTTTTTACGATTAGAAAAAACTCAAGAACAACTTATCGCTATTTTGTCTAAGGTAGCTGATCAGCTCGATAAAATAGTAATTACTCATATCGATAAAGGGTATGTAATTTGGAATTGGGAACCGGAGGTATTATCTAATAATTAATTTTGATGATTTTTAAATTAAAACTGTTGGACAACATATGAATACTGAGGAAATTCAGTCACAATATTCCCTTGGGGAAAGAGATTTTAGTGGAGCTGACTTAAGTCAAGTCAACCTCAGCCAGGTAAACCTGGAACGGGTAATTTTATGGCGAGCCGACCTCAGTCAGGCAATTCTTACTGGGACTAATCTCAGTAGCGCTGATCTCTGGGGAGCTAATTTGAGAGAAGCCAACTTAAGTCAAGCTGTTTTATGTGGTGCTAATCTGGGTGAGGCAGACTTGAGCGATGCTATTCTACACTTAACTAACTTCGATACTACACTATACAATTTTTCCACTAAGTTTCCCCCCAATTTCGACCCTGCCAAGGCAGGAGCTTATTTAATTGCGCCGGAGGCTTTACTAACGGAAGCTAACTTGAGTGGGGTAGATCTCAGTGATACCAATTTAAAGGGTGCGAATTTGACCAGAGCTGACCTCTGGAAAACTAACCTCAAAGGTGCTGATCTCAAACAAGCTAATCTTAATCAAGCTTGCTTAATTAGGACTGAGTTGCAGGATGTTGACCTAACAGGAGCTAATTTGAGCCGCTCCAATCTGATGGGGGCAAACCTGAAGGATGCTAAGCTTCTAAATGCAACCCTGAGCGCTATACTCTACGACGAAAGCACTCAGTTTCCTGAAGATTTTGACCCAGTGAAGGCAGGAGGACATTTAATTGCTCCTGGTGTATCTCTAGCAAAGGCTAACCTGAGTCAGTCAAACCTCAGTGGCGTGGATTTAAGTGAAGCAGACTTATCCCAAGTTGACCTAAGTCAGGGTCACTTTTTCGGTATATCTTTGCTCAGAGCTAATTTAAGGAAAGCCAATTTAAGAGGAGTTCAATTCTGGGAAGCGGATCTACGAGAAGCCGATCTACAGGAAGCGGATTTGCGGGGAGCGGACTTATGGTTAAGCTTAGTTAGTGGCGCGGATTTCAGGGGAGCAGATTTAAGCAGAGTTCACTTGTTTGGAGTAGATCTGTCCGCCACTAATCTCGAAGGGGTTAACCTCAAAGGAGCAATTTATAACCAAGAGACTAAATTTCCTGAAGATTTTGACCCCACAGCCCATGGCGCATATCTAATTGCTCCCGATGTGTCTCTGTGTGGGCTAAATCTTCAGGGAGCTGACCTCAGAGGAGCTGACTTGAGTATGGCAGATTTGAGTAAAGTTAGCCTGTTCGGGGCAGATCTTTTCTCGGTTAACCTGGAGGGGGTCAATTTGCTTGGAGCACTCTACGACGAAGCCACTCGATTTCCGGAAGGGTTTGACCCCAGCCAACACGGAGCGTACTTAATTGCCCCCGGTGTATCATTTTCAGATCAAGAGTTCAGTGGGACTGATCTGGGGGGAGCTAACTTTAGTAAGGTCAATTTGCTTGGTGCCGATCTGCGCAGTGCTAATCTCGAAGATGCTAAATTTGAGCGATCGCTTTATAACAACACTACTCAATTTCCGGAAGGGTTTGACCCTAGGAAGTTGGGAGCATATTGCATTGTGCCTCTTGCTTCCCTGTCAGGGCGAGATTTGAGTGGAGCCAATTTAGGAGGAGTTGACCTAAGTCAAGCTGATCTAAGTGGGGCTAATCTCAGTCAAGCTGACCTTTGGGGGGCAAACCTCAGTCAGGCAAACTTGGCAGGGGCTAATTTGACAGGTGCTTATCTGTTAGGGGCAAATTTAATTGGTGCTGACTTAACCAAGGCAACCCTAAGTGGTGCTAATCTCCATGGGGCACAACTTAAGGATGCTAAACTGACTGGCGTAGACCTGAGTGATGTTGATTTGAGCAATAGCTTTATCAGTGGGGCAATTATGCCTGATGGCACGCTTCACAACTAATACCGAGTTGCATTCAAAGATAGTAGATTGGTTGGATAGGGAGATGGGGAGATGGGGAGATGGGGAGATGGGGAGATGGGGAGATGGGGAGATGGGGAGATGGGGAGATGGGGAAATTGGGAGATTGGGGGAAGAGAAAGTTGTACGTTTGAGCGCAACTTGGTATAAGCTGTTGTCCATTAAAAATGCATCATAGCAAGGCAAGCATTCAGCCGTCAGCCGTGAGCTAAAAGCTCACGCTACTTGAGGTGCCGTCAGCCGACTTAACTCAGCATTATTCTAATGCTTACCTGTTTTATTCAAATGCTTTCCTCATCAATAAGCATGTGCATAGCCCATAAGCTGAACGCGCACGCGTGCGCGTAGCGCATTAGCTGATAGCTGATAGCTGATAGCTGATAGCTGAATGCTTACACAGCAAGGCAAAAGGCATGCATGGCTATTGGCTAAAGTAGTTTAGATGGGAAAACTCTGAATGAAGGTTGTCTGAAAGTCAGCGTTATAGGTGGCTTGGTGGAGATTGATCAGTACAACTATGTGCTGTCTATTGGGGGATAAGCGAACTTCTCTGATCGAATATTTCCTGATAGCTTCACGGTAATTGTTTAGTTTACCTAGGGTGAGTTGGCGATAATTGTAATTAATGACTAGCTGCATTGAAGCCCGGTCTATATTAGACATTCCTCCAGACAAAACTGAGGGAATATAAATTTGTTCTAAACGAATCTCTAGTGGGTCTTTTTCTTTATCCACCAAAACCTTAACGGTTTCAGTGCCATTGGGTTGAATGGAACGCTCAATAATTGGCAGTTTTAGTCCTACTTTTAGTTGATTGAGTCCTAAGCTCTGTCTTATTCTTTGGGTTTTCCTGAGTAAACTCTCTTCAGCGTCTTTAGGAGTGAGATTGGAATCCGAGTAGTTATAGTTAGTTTCTAGACAACCCTTCTTGACACAAGCGTTAGTGGCTACATCGAAAATTTGGATTTTGGCGGTAGGAACCTTTGTGACATGGTTTCTAGCACTTTCGAGATAAATATAGTTGCGGCTATCTACGGAAAAACCTGACAATCGACGATTGGTTTTGACAATAAGTGCTAATCCCTCCTCCCCAAGCAATAGTAGAAAGAAGCTAGCAACCAACAAACTTGAATATAAATAAAAGCGTTTCATACGATCACCTATACTCTTTCGACTTCCCTGGTCTTTCCATTAGTCTTTAGAATAGCAGTGATGATGTTTGTATAGATCAAATTACTTTAAAATCAGAGATAGTCTCAATCCACACCCTTGCTCCACATTTAAGGGGATCATCGGGGCGATACATGACTCGACATGGTCCATTGACTTCCACGGTATGACCATAAGTGTTTTTAGAGCCTCGTTTGACGGTAATCACAGGGTTGCGCTCCCCTGTCTTGAGATTGTTGCGAATTACCCTCTGGTTAACATGAATCACAGCTTTAGTGTACTCTCTGCGCTTTGACCAGTTCCGCTTTGGACCGCGAGTGCCGGGAGTGACTACTGGCATGCCATCAAACAGAGGAATCACCCAAGTTCTACCCACTTTATAGGCTCCTTTAACTCTGCCTTTGCTCAGAAGGTAACGAACGCGAGTGGCGGAAACACCTAGTAAATCGGCGGCTTGTGCGGTGGAAATCATCATGGCTAGTTAACCATTGCGTTAACGATACTGTTATTTTAACAGAATTTTGGGGAAGATGCAAGGGATGACATTTTAAGTATTAATTACTAGGTGTGTTTTCAATTGGGTGAGGAGGGAACAGCGGATCTGGGAATAGGGAAAAAATTCTGTATAGCGCTACGCGCAAGTCAGAAGTTAGAAGTCAGAAGTCAGAAGTAAGCTATGACTAAGTTTGCTGAGTTTAGGAATGTCCTAAGCTTAATGCGTAGTGCTATATAGTGCGATCGCATGATTTGAACTCACCTCAGTTCCAGGTTTCCAAAAAACTATTGCATTAGCGCAGCAATAAGTTCAGTGGTTAGCGATAGGTTTGGCTAATCCTATTAATGACTAGGTCGTAGCAGTGCTCGCATTCCAGCCATTACCCTAGTTCCAAGTTTCCAAAAAACTATTGCATTGGCGCACCGATAATTTAAATGGGTGGCGCTATAGTAAATTTATCCAACCACTTGACAAATGGTTAAACTTATCATAATATCATAAATAGGTTGATACAGCAAGTCCACCGAGACGAGCCGTAACCAACCGGGAGCGAGATGGCAGACCCATAGCTTTGCCCGGCAAGGTCTGCCACTGGCTCTTGCAATCAAGAAGGCCATTTATATAATGACAAATAATCTAAACAAAGATCCACAGACACACAACCAAAGCTGTGCCAAAGCCCAGGTCGATGGATATCAGCAAGCTCTTAGGGATTTTGGCATCACTGAATTACTCGCGAAGCTCAGGGATTGCAGTGAAACTGGCTTCCATACCCGGCTCCCGATCCAGCCCATTGAAGCTGATGCCATTGCTGCAGTACTAATTCAGCAACTCACTACCAGTCTCAACCCTAGCTGGCTAGCTCCCTATTTCCATGGTTTTCAACATCACCAAGGAGACATCCTCAGTGACCTAGTTACTCTAACACTCAAGCAGTTGCCAAAGTCAACAGCACTGCCAGAAGAGTTTAGGGATCATGCTCGTGCTTCCTGTTTTGATATTGGCGAACGGATCTATTGGAAACCCCTAGCTGACAGTGATACTGACTTCGGTATCGTTATTGGCAAATTCTACAGCTGGGCAAATCATTGTTGTTGCTGGATGTGGTGCTATCTGATTGTGCTGGATTCTGAATCTCCAAGTGCCCTTTGGACAGTAACAGATATAGCCTGGGAAAACAATTTGGTTTCTTTAGCGCTGGAGGTAGCATCATGAGCAAACCTGATTCTTCTTTAACTCAGGCCAAGCAAGAGCTAATTAAACAATACAGCTCCTGTCAACTCGGGATGACACCAAGGCAATTCTACAGCAAATGGCCAGTCACTCACTCAATGATGGCCATGATTTGCTCCCGTTCGGTGGCGACAGTGGGGCGCTGGTTTAGCCGGGGTCGTAATTATCTGCGGCCTCAACCATCGGACTTGCGTCATCTGGCTCTGATGGATTTTTTGTTGGAGCATTTTGAGGAGATTCCCGAAGAACTGCGGAACTTGCTTTGTCCGCCAGAGCAGGATCAGTGCTGACGGCTGTTCGCGAAGCGTGAGCCAAAGGCTCACGGCTGATAGCTGAATGCTTACAAGAAAACTTGTCAATTGTTAATGGTTTTGAAATTAACAATTGACAATTAACAAGTTAGATCGAGAGAGTTGGTAATTTGTATTCCAAGAGATAATCTAGTCCTAGAAAAATCACCTTCCAAATCCGCGCTTACCTCGACGTGAGCGCATTTCTTGACGAATTTGTTGGCGCTGTTCCTCGGTGAGAATACCCCTCATCTCTTCTCGTGCTGACTTGCGAATCTCGCGCATTTGGTCTCGCTGCTCTTGAGAGAGATTCATACCCTCCCTTGCTTCTCGGAGTTGACGGCGCAGTGTTTTTATAGTTTGGAACCGCCGTTGTTGCTCCGGAGTGAGAATATCCTCAATTTTAGCTTCAGTATTGTTACGGATGTTTTCAAACTGCTCTTTTTGCTGGTCAGTGATGTTAAGTTTGGAGAAAAATGGAGGCATTTCTTCGGCGTTAACTGCCATGGGAAAACTAGTGAGGGTAATTGCTGCGATACCTGCAAGTAGAGAAAAGGGCTTGATGTTCATGATGTTCACTTGTTTTTATTTTTAACTGTTTTGACGTGAGCTGATTTCTGTTTGATGTCTCTATCCTAAAAAGGGCTAGGGTGAAACCACATGAGGCAAAAGACCTGAATTCCTCTAGGACTTTAGTCCTAGGCTAGATATGACCAATGGGTCTTGCTTTACCTTTGACACATGGATTAAGGTTGTTGGTTGTTTGTTATTGGTTGTTTACAACAATTGTGAATGCGCCATCCTATTCAAATTACTAACCACCCAATTCGATTTTTGCTCTACCTGGAGTGGATACTGCTGATCATTACCGCTTTGGTGGAATTACTAAAACTTCCTTTTCCCCCGCTACCTAGGTCGCCACTACTCAATTTAGTTTGCCTGGGAGTATTTGGGTTAATGGGATTGAGATTACCAACAAATCAGCCTATTTATAAGATACTTTACACTGCCGCCGAAATTGGGGTAATTCTATTAGCGTCCATGGTGGGACACATTCGGCTGTTGCAACTGATGTTAATTATATTAGTTGTTCGCAACTGTTTTATCTTTGAGTTCCAAGGTCGCTTAGTGATGACTGGATTTGCGGTTATATTATTCCTAATGAGGCAAATGGTTCGATTTCAGCATCATGCTATGAGGCATCGTCCTCGGTTTAGACCACCTCCTGTGTTCAGAGAACCACCGACAGGGTTGATTCCGGAGCGATTACTATTTATCTTGTTGAGTTCTGTCTTGATATTTGTCTTGGTCTTAATCGTTTTGCAGCTATTAGTGGATACTGTACTTTCAGAACGAAAAAGTCGGCAAGACCTGGCACAGGCTAATGCTCAACTGCGTGACTATGCCCTTCGGATTTAAGATATTGCTACGCTGCAAGAACGTAACCGTATTGCTCGGGAAATTCATGACTCCTTAGGACATTCTTTAACTGTATTCAATTTACACTTGGAAGCGGCTTTAAGACTATTACAATCTGACCCTGCTGAAGCCAAAGAATTTATCTTAGAAGCGAAACAACTCGGGAAAACTGCTCTGAAGGATGTACGTCAATCCGTTGCTTCCTTGCGTTTAAATCCGTTACAAGAGCAATCTCTAGAAAATGCGATCGCATCCCTAATCGACGACTTCCAAAAGTCCACAGCTATCTCACCTACATACCATCTTAACCTAAAGCGTTCAATCCCTGGCGACATCAAAATCGCAGTTTACCGTATTGTCCAAGAAGGGTTGACAAATATCTTTAAATATGCTAAACCTACTGAAGTAGACATCCAAATTCAGACAGCAACAGATTTACAATTAATTATTAAAGACAATGGCATTGGATTTTCCCTAAACCAGAACACAAGCGGTTTTGGTTTACAAGGAATGCGAGAACGCACCCAAGCCTTAGGAGGAACCTTTAAAATTGAAACAGCACCAGGAGCTGGCTGCAAAATTATCGCTCATTTTCCTTTACCAAAGGTTTAAGCTATAGCGTTTTCAGTTGAGATGTAACCATATCGCAAAGGGAACAGGGAACAGGGAACAGGGAACAGGGTAAAGAGTCCTGATTTTTATTTAAAAATCAAAAAATATCATACAGGTTTACATCTCAAATACAAACGCTATATCTAGCAATTATAGATGAATTTTGCTAATTTTTTTCCTAATCCCTACTCCCTAATCCCTACTCCCTAATCCCTAAAAATAAGTACCTCACAGAATTGACAACTACTATATAATTATTCATCCTTGATGATTCGTATTTTACTAGTAGATGACCAGAGTCTAATTCGGCGTGGATTAAAAGCCTTGCTGAAGTTAGAAGAAGACTTACAGGTAGTCGGTGAAGCCGAGAATGGACAAACGGCAATTAGTTTGGTAAAAACTTTACAGCCAGATGTTATACTAATGGATATTCGGATGCCTGTGATGGATGGCGTGGCTGCAACTCGGGAAATTTGTCAGCAATTCCCAGATACAAAGGTATTAGTACTAACTACTTTTGATGATGACCAGTACGTTACCCAAGCCATACAGTGCGGAGCAGCCGGATATTTGCTGAAGGATACCCCTCCCGAAGAATTAGCCCAGTCAATTCGAGCTGTCCAAAAAGGTTATACTCAGTTAGGCCCTGGTATAGGCAAAAAAGTCGCTACTCAAATGCGAGACCCAACTCCGAGTCCACCTCCGGGTTGGGAGGAACTAACTCCCAGAGAGCAGGAAATTTTACGACTAATTGCTACCGGTGCTAGCAACCGAGAGATTGCTCAGACGTTGTATATTTCTGAAAAGACAGTGAAAAACCACGTTACTCATATTTTGAGTCGGTTGAATGTACGCGATCGCACTCAAGCAGCCATTTTAGCAAACTCTATGTTGGGGTATTTTAGTGATAATTGATTATTGAGCTAGCATTTGTAAGCAGTCAGCCGTCAGCTGTCAGCTGTCAGCTTTATGAATTCCTGACAGCAGACCTAACAGAGATTAAACGAATGCTTACCTGTTTTATTCAAAAGCTCGCACCTAAAGTAGCACTTATAAATATCTCATGAACAATCTTGCTGATTTCTGATAACATCAAAAATAGGAGATATTTATTATTACTGCTCCCCACTCCCTACTCCCTAATCCCTACTCCCTTTGCTATATATGAGTTCCTATTCTCAATCTGAAACTTTGATAATTGCCTACTTTTTTGGCGCTCTTCTCGCTATCACCGTTATGGTTTACTTGCTCAGAGGTTTTGGTATTCTTACCTTTATTCCTGGTGGTATCCTGTGGCTACTGATCTTGTTATCGATTGGTACAGGACTAGTTTACGGGGTTCAGAAAACTCGACGTTATTAGGGGAATAGGGAGTAGGGAGTAGGGAGTAGGGAGTAGGGGTAATAAAATTGACTGTAGCTTAGCTATCAGCATTTCGGGTATCAGCGTTTTGAGAGTTTTCCGTGAATACTCATGTACTAGCGACTTTCAGTTGATATGATCTCACGATAATTACCCTTAATAAAAATTTCCCCATCTCCCCATCTCCCTATCTCCCCACACCTCCCAGCCTCCCTACCCTCCCCGCGCCTCCTTAATTATGGGTATTCAACCAGACTTGAGATAAGTCTAAATATCGGTAAGGATTGACCCTAGTACGGCACGACGGAAATAAAGATACTGTAAGCATTCAGCGGTCAGCCGTCAGCCGTCAGCTTTCTGTGGTCAGCCGTCAGCTTATTTTATTCAAAAACTGTTCCCCTAGCGTGGCCAAGAGCTTACCGTGGCCATAGGCCAAGGCCAAGCGTGTGCGTAGCGCATAACCTGAGAGCTAAGAGCTGATAGCTGAATGCTGATAGCTGAATGCTTACAAGATACTATTGAAAAAAGCGAAAGGCTTATATAATAAGAATTCTGCTCAGGGCTGATAGTTGAGGGTCCAGAGCCCGTCCGCTGAGGGCTGAAAGTAGAATTTATTGCGAAAATCCTTGACTACTAAGTGGTTATAGGGAATAGATTTAGGTTAATCTTGAACAAAAGTGAGGTAAAGACAATCAACATGGAAGCTATTGAACTGGAAGTCAGCCAACTAAAATTTTTACTGAAGCTACTGAGCAAACCGGATTATCGGGCATTGATTACCGAAGCGAAACCCAATTCTAAAACCTCAGCGGGGGAACGAGATCGAATTTGTCGGGAGTTATGCGATCGCAATTTGATTGACTCTAATCAAGAAATCACCAAAATTCAGATCACTGATGCAGGCAAGGAACTCCTCAACCAAGATCAGGCTGAAGTACCAATGAGCACGAAAGAACGCAAAATTATCAAAGCCTGTGAAACAGAACCGACTACTCCCGCCAAAACAAACGTTAAGCCTGCTAAGACCCGCAAGGAAATCATGGAAGGTTTGATAGAACGGGGTTATATCACAGTAGCAGAAACTAAATTCAAAGATGTCTGGATTACTGAAACCGGTATTGAGTACCTATTAAATAATTATAAACCCGTTGGTCGTGGCAATATCAATCTGTCTAAAACCATGTTAGCGGATTACATCGATTTCCTGCGGAAACAGCTGCCAAACTCAACCAGTACAATCTCAGAATCAGATGGAAATTCGACTGCCGCTCTAGTCAATCCCCCTAATCATGAAGAAATATTACAAATTATCAAGAATTTAGACCAGGAACTGGGTACGGAAAACTATTTGCCACTGTTTCATTTGCGCCAAAAGTTACAACCGCCTTTGTCTCGGGAACAATTAGATAAAGCACTGTATAGCTTGCAAGCAGAGGATAAAATTGATATGAGTGCTTTGCAAGAAGCTAACATGTATACAGAGGAACAAATTGAAGCTGGTATTCCTCAAAATACCGGGGCTAGGCTATTTTTCATTATGGTGCAGTAAATTATGATACTAAAGATAGGATAATTGATAGTATCATACAATAACCTGAGGCTGCCTTTTTGTTAATCCTCTATCCTTGTCCACTCTATAGAAGATGGAATTAAAGAGATGGCAACGATCCAGGAAATAATTAAACAAGCCCTAAATCCCTTTGACCCCGTGACCTTTGCTACGGGTAATTTTTGGGAAGATCCAGAAAATTCAGCCCTTAAGGATGTCGAATCGATTCATCAACATGAAATTAATCAGATAACCAGCACCCTCAGTGCGGTGACTCAAGACCATCGACCCCGCACTATCTTACTGGCTGGTGATTCGGGTTCGGGGAAAAGTTATCTATTAAAACGGCTCAAACAGCAGCTCAATCAACAAGCATTCTTTGCTTATATCGGTCCTTGGGCAAATAGCGATCGCATCTGGCGCTATATCCTTAGGGAAACTGTTGACAGTATGCTAAAAGTCCCAGAAGGAGAACAAGAGTCTCAGTTGCTGCTGTGGCTAAAGAGTCTCCCGGCCTTTAAAAAAACCGGTTGGCTGCTGAATGAGCGAAAACGGTTTATTGCTGACCTCAGAGCTAGCTATCCAGGGGGAATTCATCGCAGTAAAGAGTTTTTTGGAGTGCTCTATGACCTCACTAATCCAGAACTGTATCACCTAGCTTATCAATGGTTAAGGGGAGAAGATTTAGATGAAGAGGACCTGAAAACCCTTGGGGTCAGAGGGTCTATAGATAACGAAGACGATGCTCAGAACATCTTAATCAACTTCGGGAGAATTTCGTCATCCACCAAGCCGATTGTGCTGTGTTTTGATCAATTGGATAATATTCCTCGTTTGCCCGATGGTTCTCTGGATCTACAAGCGCTGTTTAATGTCAACTCTACCCTTAATACTCGCTTTCCCAATAACTTGTTGATTATTATTAGCATAGTCACTAATACCTGGAGAAGGAATCATAAAAAAATTCAACAGGCTGATATCGCTAGACTTAATCCTAAAATTCTGCTCAAAAACATTACCCTAGAGCAAGCGGAATCCCTCTGGGCAAGCATACTCTATCCGTTACATCAGCAAGCTGAACCAAAATCCACCTCACCGATTTACCCTTTAACTCGGCAAGACTTAGAACAAGAATTTCCTGGTGGCAAAACCACTCCCCGCCAGACCTTGAAACTAGGAAATCAGCTAATTCAAAGGTATAAAACTCAGGGAGTTAACTCAGAGTTATCAACCACTGACTCAACTCCCGAAAATGATACCGCTGGCGAATCAATACCAATAGAAGAAAAAATCCTAGCCTCATTGAAATTGAAATGGCAGAAGGAATTTAAAAAAACTGACCAGACGACAATTATCCGCATCCAAGATATTGATGAATCGGAATTGATTGGGATGTTAACAGAGGCATTAGAAGCTCTGGAGGTTAGGGGGATTAAACCAAAATTTTTGTCCAGTAGCAAAACCTTTGCCAGTTATTCCCTAAGTTACCAGCTGCCATCATCCCAGGGACGGATCGGAGTAGTCTGGGGAGAAACTAGTAATGGTCGCAGTTTCTATCATCTGATGAATGCCTGTGATAACGCTATAAAAAGCAATCGCTGCCAAACCTTATACCTAATTCGCCATACAAAAATTAGCATAAAACGTGATACTAAAGGGTACAAGCTCTACAGCCAACTATTTAATGGTTATGACCATCATCACCTCAAATTAGACGATATCTCCTCTGTCCATTACTTAGCCACTTATCATACCTTAGTTAATGGGGCTTGTTCCCAAGACTTAGTTCTTGCTGATAAAACAATAACACTGGAAGAGTTAAAGGATCTAATCCTAAAATCGGGAATTTTGCAGGATTGTCCTTTACTAAAGGATTTGAATATTTTTTCGATAGCAGATAATAAAGTCCCCCTTAATCCGGTTAAAGAATTTGTGTTAAATGTGCTCAAACAAGACCAATTAATTGGTCTTAAGGTTTTAATTGAAACTACTCACCGTCAATTTAATCGGCTCAAAGAAATAGAAATTAAACAACAGATTAAGGAACTTTGTCAGGAAAATGAACTAAAACTTATCCCTGTGGATGGTTCCCCAGAAACACAATCAGTATATTTGGTACCTTAAGCAATCAGCATAAGCGCTACGCGCACGCTACGCGAACAGCTATCAGCTATCAGCTATCAGCTATCAGCAATCAGCAATCAGCAATCAGGCCAATTCAAGTAGGGTGGGCAAAGTAATATAATCTAGAATGCTCAAAACAAGCAAACTGTTTTTGCCCACCCTACAAGCTAATGAACTACATCACAGTAGGGTGGGCAAAGTAATATAATCTAGAATGCTCAAAACAAGCAAACTGTTTTTGCCCACCCTACAAGCTACAAGCTCTGTTCCCTGTTCCCTGTTCCCTGTTCCCTGTTCCCTAAAACCCAAGAATTTGTACCTAACCCGATTGAAAACTGCTGTATCATTCTACCATAGTAACAATTCGGATAACAAGCGCCAATGTACCTGAATCAACCAGCCCAGATCCGAGAGTTAATCCTTAATTTATCAGCCGCCAAAATTCTGTGGTTAGATACAGAAGTGGCTGACTGGAATACCCCTAATCCCAGATTATCTCTGATTCAGGTATTGGCTGATTCGACAGATATAAATGGTGACAAAGCTTACATCTTAGATGTATTAGACAAACCGGAAGTAGTGCAATACTTTGTCAACCATATTATAGTCAATCCTAACATTGAAAAAGTCTTTCACAACGCTAGCTTTGATTTACGCTATCTAGGGGGGAAAGAGCAAGCTAAGAATATCACCTGTACCTATCAAATAGCTAGAAAGCTGACCAACAAGAAACTACCCAATCCATTACAGGTATCAAACCATAAACTAAAAACCCTAGCGATAGAACTATGCAATTTCGCTAATGTCGATACAGAAGAGCAAAGCAGTGATTGGGGCAAACGTCCGCTCAGCCAAAAACAGCTAAAGTATGCAAAAATGGACACAGTCTATCTAGCCCATGTCCATCGCCGTTTACTAGAAATTAGTGATAAAAATAGCTGGAATCCAGAGCAGATGGTCAAAAGACAATCACGGACGCAACAATCGGAATCCCCTTGCTTCAGTGTTACCCAAGTTAGGGTAGCCATTGAATGTCCTCGTTTATTTTATTTGAGTCATCACTTTGGTGGAAAAACCCTATTTATACCACCATCCAACTCACCAGGTATTGGGAAAGTATTCCATAAGCTATGTCAACAGTGTACTGACAAACTCCAGCAAGATTCCCGATTTCAAGCCTTATTTTCCCCCACAGCAAGTCAGCTAGACCAAAGCCAAATTAGCTCTAAGATGCAAGCGCTACTGTATGAGCTAGTTGTTTTCCCCAACATCAATACCAATCCAGATATAGCCTCGATCTTACTTCAACTGTGGCAAGGATTAAAATCACTAATCCCCCATTGGACTCAACTGCTAGTTACTAATCGAGGCTATTGTCAGCCAGAGGAAGTAATTAGTAAAACCTTCGTTGCTCAAGAAATAGACCTGAGTTACAACTTCACCTTTCCTGATGGTACCAAGCAACGAGTTAATGGAAAATTCGATAGCTTAATCTTCGACTGTGAGCGCGATCGCTATTGTGTTGTAGACTATAAAACCTATCAACCCGTAGATCCATCCGCTAACCTAGCTCAAGTAGCCCTCTATAGTTACATGCTCCACCAAAAAAAAGGAGTAGCAATAGATGCAGGAGTTTATTGTGTTTTACCGGAATTCCAAAAATACTACTATTCCCGGGAAGAGCTAGAGGATACAGTGCATCAGCTCATTCCCCATAAATTACAACAGATGCGCCAATGGCTGAGTTGGAAACCTGCCCAGGTCGAAGAGGAGGGAGATGGGGAAACTATAAAAAACTATTGCACTCCAGCAATGGGTAAGGGCAACCTGGAGCCACCACCACCAACACGACAGCCTCACCTATGCAACATTTGTCCCCAACAGCAGACCTGCCAAACCTTTTTTGAGGAGGTGAAAACTGAGCAAAAGCCCGTCAAGGCACCATCCCGACCAACTCCTGATATTGAACAAAAGCCAGTCAAGGCACCATCCCGCCAAACTCTTGATGCTGATCAGACCGGGCAAAAATTGGTGAGTACTCTAGAAGACTTTAAAATTAGTGTAAATTATGTCAACGCAACAGTTGCTCCAGCATTTGTCCGGATCAAGCTAAAACCCAATCGTGGGGTAAAAGTCATATCAATACAGAATCGATCCAAGGATGTACAAAAATCCCCCAAAGCCTTCATCCCCGTGTCTTTAGACCGGGGATGAAGGCTCGCCGTAGGCGACACTTCGTGAACGCAGCGGCTTTAGCCGCCGTGAGGAAAATATTCTAGAAACTTCCAAAATTTGTCGCTGGTCGTGCTAGAATAAAACAAGAGCGGGAGAGGTCGATACCAGATGATTGTCCTAGAGTTCAAAGCCTACGGCAAAAAACACCAATACTCAGCCATTGATGAAGCTATTCGGACGGTCAAATTCATCCGTAACAGCTGTATCAGGCTCTGGATTGATAACAAGGGGATTGGAAAGTATGACCTCAGTAAATACTGCAAGGTCTTAGCCAAACAGTTCCCCTTTGCCAATGATTTGAACTCCACAGCTCGTCAGTCCAGTGCTGAGAGAGCCTGGTCATCCATCGCCCGTTTCTACGACAACTGCAAGAAAAAAGTACCTGGAAAAAAGGGTTTTCCTAAGTTTCAAAAGCATTGCCGCTCAGTTGAGTACAAACAGTCCGGTTGGAAGTTGTCCCCTGACAAAAAGTCAATAACCTTCAGTGACAAGAAAGGGATAGGGAAACTCAAGCTCAAGGGTACTTGGGACTTGTGGAGATTTGATAAGAAGCAGATTAAGCGGGTTCGCATAGTCCGGCGGGCTGATGGGTATTATGTTCAGTTTTGTGTTCAGGCTGACAATAATGAGACTTTGAAACCTAATAGCAAAAACCTAGGACTAGATGTAGGGCTAAAGGACTTCTATACAGATTCCAATGGCAATACTGAGCCGAACCCCAGGTTTTATAGAATAGGAGAAAAACGCTTAAAGTTTTATCAACGTCGGGTTTCCCGAAAAAAGAAAGGCTCATCCAACCGTAAAAAAGCCATTAAGAAACTAGGTAAGAAGCACCTCAAAATAAGTAGGCAACGTGAAGAGCACGCCAAGAGACTGGCGCGCTGCGTAATCCGGTCTAACGACCTGGTCGCTTACGAAGATTTGAGGGTTCGTAATATGGTTAAAAACCACTGTCTTTCCAAGTCTATTAATGATGCAGGTTGGTACCAGTTTAGGAAATGGTTGGAGTACTTTGGGACTAAGTTTAGCAGGGCAACGGTTGCAGTGAACCCTGCTTATACAAGTCAAAATTGTTCCAATTGCGGTGAGGTTGTAAAGAAGTCTCTATCAACTAGAACTCACACCTGTAAGTGTGGTTGTCAGCTAGATAGAGACCACAATGCCGCTATAAATATCCTCCAAAGAGCCTTGGGTACGGTAGGGCATACCGGAACCTGGGTCATTGACCCGTTCGCGTAGCGGAGGCCGTAGGCCACGCTACGTGAACGGGTTCCCCGAAACGCTTGTGGAGATTTGGCCTCTACTCTTCTTGGTTCCGACCAGGCTGAGCAAGTCGAGTCTACGAAGCAAGAATCCCCGCGTCTAATGACCGGGGAGTGTCAAAAGTACAGTTAGGTCTGGAGAATCCTCCCCTGATTACTCCCGAAGCTGGGTATGTCAGTGTGGATTTACCACGGAAGGATGAGGATAGAGAAGTAGCTAGATTTGATGACTATATTAGCCTTACGCAAAACTCAAGTAATCCTCCAATGATTGGGATTGGAGTAAATTTAGAGGGGAAATTGGTAGAAGCGGATTTATCTGATCCCAATACCTGTCACTTTTTGGTAGGGGGCACAACGGGAAGTGGCAAGAGCGAATTTTTGCGATCGCTTCTGCTATCCCTACTCTATCAGCATTCTCCTCAACAGCTCAAAATTGCTCTCGTTGATCCCAAGCGTGTCACTTTCCCAGAATTTGAGGACATGCCATGGTTGCTGTCACCAATCGTTAAAGATAGCGATCGCGCTATCGAATTGATGGAGCAATTAGTTGACAAAATGGAGCAGCGTTACCGGAAATTTGAACAAGCCAAGTGTCCTCACCTGGATGCTTATAATCAGCAATTGATTAATAAACAAATTTTACCATTACCTCGGATAGTCTGTATATTTGATGAATATGCTGACTTCATGGCAGAAAAAGAAATCCGCAAAGACTTAGAATTAAGTATTAAGCGTTTAGGAGCAAAAGCTAGAGCAGCTGGGATTCATTTGATTGTTGCTACTCAACGGCCAGATGCTAACGTTGTTACTCCGATTATTCGGTCTAATTTACCTGGGCGAATTGCTTTACGCACAGCCTCTGAAGCGGATTCAAAGATTATTTTTGGTGGCAGTAATACTGAAGCAGCTTATTTGTTAGGTAAGGGGGATTTATTGTATCAAAAGGGTGGTAAGTTAGAGCGATTGCAGAGTTTGTTTGCTGAGAGGATTATATTGCCTTGATTTTAAAATATAGTTATCAAATCCATCTCATACGGCGGAAATAAAGTATAAAAGTATAAAAATACAAAAAGGAAAAAGGGCTAAGTTCTCCCAACACCCCTAGCCACACGAAAACCGACAATGTAGTAGATGAGATCGCGCGCGCTACAGATGAGGCGGGAGGCAGAACGGCAATCCCTAGGAACGAGGCAGGAGCCGCCCCGCAAAGTATAATAATCAGTATTATTATCAAATTGACTCCAGATACTTCCATCTCTAGGAGCTCCTTCGTAATTACCATGCCAAGGATCCGCACACCACTCCCAAACATTGCCGTGCATATCGTATAAGCCAAAGCCGTTGGGGGGAAAACTTCCTACGTCGGTGGTTTTTCCTCGATATTCCCCTTGTGCTTCCTCTGCATAAGTATTTGAAGCGTTATAATTAGCGAATCTACTGGTTATGGTCTCTCCATAATGGAATGGTGTAGTAGTTCCAGCTCTACAGGCGTATTCCCATTCCGCTTCAGTGGGTAATCTGTATTCCGTTGCTGTATATTCACAGAGGCGATCACAAAATTCCACCGCATCGTACCAGTTTACTCGCTCTACTGGTCGATTCTTTCCTTTAAATCTCGAAGGGTCTGGCTTTAAGTCCCGCTTAATTTTTGGCAGGTTGGCTACGGCTCGCCATTGCGCCTGGGTTACCGGATATTTCCCCAGGAAGAAGGGTTGAATGCTTACTTGGTGTTGAGGTCTTTCGCTGTGATAACTCCCCTTCTCACTTTCAGGGGAACCCATTAAGAAGCTTCCTGGTGGGATATACACCATATCTAGGTCTACTCCATTCCCCAGATCTTGAGTGAAATAACCCGCTTGCTGGGATTCTCGCTTGATTATTCTTCCTCTACGGTTAACTGTTACTACTTCAAAGGAAAACTGCTTTAAACCTTCGGGTTTGACTCGCTTTAAACTTTCTTCCCTCGAATTTGGCTTGACAATCAGATCAGGTTGTGAATTGAAGTTTTGTTGGTGAGATAATAAATTAGAAACGTTATTGGCATTGTTTTCTAACCATTGCTTTAGTTGCTGAGCCTCTGAGGTGGGAATCTTTCCATTTACTAATAAACGATCGACAAATTTTACAATCCTTTTTTCATCATCAGTTGGTTGATGTATATCATCCAACTTTTTGAGAATATCATAAAAAGTGCCAGGAATTTTATCTCTCAAATTGGGACAACAATCTCTGTAAGCCTGTTGCATTTGTTTGATAACGGTTTTTTCTAAAGGCCCCAATATATTGACTAAACTAGTCGTAATTTTAAACTTTTCCTGGATTGCGTTTAAATGAACATTATTTGGATTGTTTTCAAGTGCTCCATGAATTAATTCTTCTAACTGATTGTAACCCTGACAATGCTCTATTAATTTGTGAACGGTTTCCTTTAAATTACCACCGCTAGCAATCTCGTTCAGATTTATATTTAATTCATAAAGCACCATCATTTCTAATTTAGTTTTATTAGGGAAAGCATTACACAGTGCTTCGTTTATTTTTTTGAGGAGATAACCAGGGGTATGTCCAGCATTCATTGATGGTTAGTTCAAGACCTGTGAAAAATAGAATTTGATACTTTGACTCTAATTCAGTATCTACACTGTGATTATACTGAATTCCGTAAATTTTACTTTATTTACTGGTATTTCCCAGCTGGTGGTGGCTTAGGGGTTAGGGAGCATGGAGCAGGGAACAGGAGAGGGCACCATATAAAAATAGAATTCTTGGTGGGTGGTCAAAACTTGTCATTATAAAAGACAAAAGTTCAAAGTGTTCTCACGATACCTGATTAACTTCTATTTCTAAGGCTGAAATTGCTTCTATGATTTCATCAAAGGGTGGAGCAGTACCTAACATCATGCCCTGCATTGCCTGATAATCAGTAATGAGAGCTTTTAGTAATTCTCCTTTCGGTAAGAGTTTTAGAGAGCCGGGAATCGCTTCGTCTAATTTCATCCAGCTTCGATTAAACAGTTTTTTGGTGTACTGGCGTACATCTTCTCTTAATTGATGATTGGCAATGGCTGTCTTACCAGCTTCCTGACGGGAAATTATTGCTACATCATAATAATGACGTGACAGTCTCTGGCGATCATTGGGCAGGCGTTGTTCGTCTCGATAACCACAAGACCAACCATGTAATATCATGATTTTATCCCAAAAAGTTCTTTGAGGGTCGATGGTCGTTACATTTGCTACGGAAAAATTCCATTCTTCAAGTATCTCGGATAGATAGGGGGTAATAGTATGATTTTGATTGGGAATGAGCGCTGACCGTGCGCCTGCTTCTAGTTTGACACGGGGTTGAACGTAAGCAATGCTATCGGATGGAAATAAGCTCGGATACTGAAACAGCAGGGTTGAATTATCTGGATCGTCTTCATCGAGTACAATGCGACTCTCAGGCGAAATTACCCCAGCAACTTGTGATAAGTCATCTTTAAGCTTGCCACAGATATACCTTGAAGCAGCTTGTTTTAGTTCGGACGCTAGTTTTTTTCGCCGCTTGCTAGAGATTCCAAGAGCAGAGGGGTCGTTATCCCCGGCAAAACCCAGATCGCTCCTGAATACCACCAAATCTACATCCTCGGAAAATCTACTAATGAGTTGATAAACCTTGGAAAGGGAAGTGCCGCCTTTAAACAATAGTCTGGGGTGTTCCTGGGGTAAGCCATTATAAAGGATATCCAGCACCAGGCACACCCAAAAATCCTTTTCTATATAGGATGACCTGGTATTGAGGGAATCGGCTGTTGACTCAAAAACATCGTTACGGTCTTGTGCTGGTAAATTGAGAAATTCTTCAAATGCTGGATTCACTAGGAGACACCTTCACCCTCACTAACTTGACGTACAACGGGTGTCATCCACGTTGGTAACAGCTTAATACCTTCTGCGAGATCTTGTTTGATGTCTGAAGACAACCGATTGTGTAGGGTATTAACCACATCTTTATCAGCAGCGATATTTTCGCCCAGCCAATATAAGGCCCTAACCACAGGCGCACCAGGACGGTTAGCCCATGCCATTAACCGTTGAGAGACATGACGTAGTTTGATGGTACGCCCACCAACTTGTAAAGTTCGGCTCGAACCATTCGTTATGTAGCTGTTCTGGGCGGGAACGGCATTGGTCAGACCTAGCTGGTGGGCTGCAACAATGCCATCTGGCATGATTGATATACCATCCCGACGTGCCAGAGCTTCCACAACGGCATCAATGTTGGGTGGGGCAGGACGCTTCAAGATATTGCTGGTGCGTGGATAGTCATATAAACCGCGACCAACGCGGCGCAAAAATCCTTGTTTCACCAGACGAGATAGCGCTTTATCTACAGCATCACGACTGCCGAGATCTACAAAATCTTTGGGTGTGCAGACCCAACCACCGCGACCATGACCACGAACTCTGTTCTGGATTTTTTTTGCTATACCCTGCATCTTACGAAAGCTATGAATATAAAGTTCACGAAATATATTATGTCAGAAGTATAGCCAATATTTCTGACTTTTTCAAGGCAGCTAACCCTGTATCAATTGCCCAAAGTCAGGATGTTGAGGTAACGAAGGTGAGTAGAACTGTCAGGATAGGTTCTATGACCCTTCGATAAAACTGTCAGATTAATCGAAAACCAACCCTTGATTCAGCAACGCCGCTGATAACTGATAGCTTAACTATTAACCCCAAACTAAGACAGCATAAACTCCATAACCAAAATAAACAGTAAGTACAATCGCAATAATAATCCGAGCGGTCATCGAAGTATGGCGTCTCCACAATACAAAGCATCCCACTATCACAGCCAACACTTCTAGGGGAGTAAAAATATGACCATAATGACGAGAATCCCAATAAGACACAGGGCTTTCAAAGCGCCAATTTGACAATGGAAAAAAGTGACGGTGGGCATCATCAGCATGGAGAGGAAGATCTCCTAACCCATGAAGAGCCATGCTAGCAAACATAGCAATCAGAAAGGTTTGACGAAAATAGTAGGCTAACAAGCCACCTATTAGTATTAGTGGAAAAGAATTGAAAATATCGAAAAATACTTGCCAGCTTTGGTTATAATAGGATTCAGACCAGATTACGTTTTCAGGAATTCCTCTGAGGAGTTTCTCATATCCGTAAAAAATTACCATTGGCAAATCCGGTAAGATCGCACCGAACACAATTGGTAAATTATTTTCCGGCTTTCTTTTTTTTCCTAAAATCAGGAGATTGACGATGGCGTGAGCAGGAGTATTCACAAATTAGGGAGTAGGGAGTAGGGAGTAGGGAGTAGGGAGTAGGGAGTAGGGAGTAGGGAATTAAGAATTGAGAATTAAGAATTAAGAATTGGGAATTGGGAATCGGGAATCGGGAATCGGGAATCGGGAATTGGGAATCGGGAATCGGGAATTAAGAATTAAGAATTAAGAATTAAGAATTGGGAATTGGGAATCGGGAATCGGGAATCGGGAATCGGTAATCGGGAATCGAAATTATCACAATTTATTTAGGTTCCCTATAACTTTCAACTTTCAACTTTCAACTCCTAACTTTCAACCTTCAACCAACCTTAAGCCTTCAACCAACCTTCAACCTTCAACCTTTAAACCTTCAACCTTCAACCTACTTTAAACCTTCAACTAACTTATACCTTTCAGCTTATATTCAACGGATTAACATCAATAGTCAAGCTAATATCTGGAGGACACATATCCTGTAATTCCCGCCAATTCAGTAACTTTGCGGGCACAGTAGGAGGAAACTTAAGCAAAATCTGCCATCGATAGCGACGAGCAACCCGGATCACACTAGCTGGTGCTGGTCCTAGGATATCGTACTCGGCTTCAGGAGTATCTAAGCTGTCGGCTAAATCCTCCGCTACCTTCTCTACCGCCACAGCATCCAATCCACTTATGCGCAACAGAATCAAATCACCATAAGGGGGATAGTTCAGTGCTGCCCGTTGTTCCAATTCGTCCGAGATAAACGACTGATAATTATGAGTTTTGACAGCCTGAATCACAGGATGGTCTGGGGAATAAGTTTGAATAATTACCTGACCAGGGTCATCCCCACGACCGGCACGACCTGCCACCTGAGTTAAGGTTTGGAATGCCCGCTCGGATGCTCTATAGTCTGACAAATACAGTAGTCCATCTGCTGCTACCACTCCCACCAGTGTGACCTGAGCCAAATCTAATCCTTTGGTCAGCATTTGGGTTCCCACCAACAAGTCAGCTTCCCGATTAGCGAATTGAGTTAACAAAGTGCGATGAGCATTCTTGGTACGAGTGGTATCACTGTCAAATCGGATAATTCGCAACTCTGGAAACAGCTTCGCCAAATCTTGAACAACCCGCTGAGTACCACTACCGAAAAATTTCAGGTAGGGAGAACTACATTCTGGACAACTACGGGGATGGAGTTGTCCGAAATTACAATAGTGGCACCGCAATACTTGAGTAGCCCCTTCATGGGTATAGTGATAGGACAAGGAAACATCACAGTTAGGGCACTCCAGCACATGACCACAACTACGACAAGACACAAACGTACTGTGTCCCCTGCGGGGGATAAATAAAATCCCCTGTTTCTCTTGTTCCTTTAGTCGTCTCAAGCTGTCTTGGAGAGAACGGCTAAAAATCGACCGATTCCCAGCTTGTAACTCCTGCCTCATATCCACAATTTCCACCGGTGGCAGGGGTCTGGATTGAATCCGTTCCGGTAGGGATAAGTAATGAGTGCTAAGTTCTGGATGCTGAGGAGGTGAACAGGTGAAGGGTTGAACCTCAGGAGCTGAAGAGGTCAGGGGATTAATTTCACTACCGATCTGACCATCTCTCGCTCCCCCCATCACCTTAATACTGACCCAGCTTTCTACCGAAGGAGTAGCTGAACCTAAAATCAGGGGACAATTTTCTAATTCTGCTCGCCACTGAGCAACGGTGCGAGCGTGGTAGGTAGGAATAGGTTGGTCTTGCTTGAAGCTGGAGTCGTGTTCTTCATCTAAAACAATTAATCCCAACTGGGGCAAAGGGGCAAAAACAGCAGAACGAGTGCCAATCACCACTTGTGGCTCACCTGGGATCATCTGTCGCCAGGTATCATAGCGCTCCCCTTTATTCAAGGCACTGTGGTAAACCCGAACTTTATCACCAAAGCGAGCCCGGAAACGGTCAGTAATTTGAGGAGTTAAGCCAATTTCCGGCACCAACACCAAAGCGGATTTCCCTTGCGCTAGGATTGGTGCGATCGCTTGTAGATAGACCTCCGTTTTCCCAGACCCAGTCACCCCATGCAACAGCACTTGGGCAAAGCCATCGAGATTATTAATCAGGTCTAATGCATGGGATTGGGCATTTGTCAAGTTTTTGGGGGCATCTGTAGCCATGGTTGGTGAAGTCGCACTGCGCAATACTTCCCTAGGCTCAATCACCACATATCCCTTATCTTCCAAAGAATTTATAGTTGACGAACTAACATTACAAATTTGTGATAGTTCACTCAACCACAAATCTCCTCCACGACGGCGTAGCACCTCCAATACTTCCCGTTGCCGTCGAGTCAGATCAGGCCGATTGAGATTACCCACCAGAGTCACAGCTTTCTTGAGCTTAGGACGAGTTGGCTTAGGAGCTTCCAGATAACTTTCTACCCAACCTCGCTTGAGCAGGTGACGTAATCCTGCTTTAGCCCCCTTTACCTGACGTTGGAGGTATTGCCAGCTGTAATCCCCATTGGGTTTAGCCTGGAGAATCTCCAAAATCTTACTTGCTGCTGAATTATTGACAAAGACATGAGCCTCTTTAGGCAAGACCGAGGAATTGAGGCGAATTCGACGCTGCGATCGCCCTAACAGTCCTGGAGGTAAAGCAGACCGAATCACTTGGATTAGAGGAGTGCAGTAGTACTGAGCCACCCGCTCTAACAGTTGGCAGTAGGAACTTGGAAAGAAACCGGGACTGATCACCTCCTCTACGTCCTTAATTTTCTCCAGTGGTAAGTTTGGGGGTGGAGAGTCTACAATCCGAATAGCGATCGCTCCTAGCTGTTGAGTCCCGAATGACACACTCAGAACATCTCCAGGATTGATTGAAACATCCAATGCATTACGATAAGTATATATACCTTGGACTCCTGGACAATCTACTAGGACTTCAACCCACTTTTCTTGGCCACCACCAGAAAAGTAAAGTGCTCTAGGCTCAGCTAACAGTAGACCTAAAGGAGGATTAGACATAGGGCAGCTTTAGTTTGGGAAGGCTCCTATTCTATCACTATTGATAGATAGGAAAATTCTAAAATATGTGAGATTCTGTTTCCAGAGTCAAAATCAATAATAAAAGCAATGGGAAGAGAATTATCTCTCCTGCCGTCACCCTAGAGTTTAACTAAAATATATGTAATTAAACATTTCGTAATTACAGATACAATTAGCCAAACTGCTTCTGGTAAGCTTAAAACCATTAATTTATAATCACGTCAATCACACATCAACTACTTGAAGCAGGTTGGGTCACTGAGCTTTGAGGGTATGGAGCGTGTTTTGGCTGCTCTGTCTAGAGTATTAACTTCTTTGTGAAACCAGCAACACCAATTTTTGATAATAGACTTTTCATTAACGGCCAATTTTCAGCAACAGACAGCCTCAATCCCTCAAGGCAAGGGTTTTAACAAACTTAAAATACACTTGCAACTCACACATCCCTATGAATATTACAGAATTAAACCACACTCATACAATGCCGTCTACGGAAGAGAAGGATTTTTATGTTACTGACCACATTGAGCCAGAGGAAACAGATTTACAGCGTGTAGCGGTCGAATTCACCGAAGACGATGAACTAGTGGTCTCTACTTCCCATAATTTCCGGAAAAGCGGCTCTGATGACACAGTGGGTGCATTCTTCAAGGAAATGGCTCGTTACCCATTGCTCAAGCCAGACGAAGAAGTAGATTTAGCCCGTCGGGTTAAGTTCCTAGTAGAAATCGACCAACTCCGCAACAGCTTACACGAAAAGTTAGACCGTAAACCAACCAAGGCTGAGGTAGCTGCAGCGGTCGAGATGACAGAACGTCAGTTGGAGGGGAATTTATATCGCGGTCGTGTGGCAAAACGCAAGATGATTCGCTCGAACTTGCGGTTAGTGGTTTCAATTGCTAAACGATATATTAATCGGGGTGTACCATTTCTAGATTTGATTCAAGAAGGTGCGTTGGGCTTAAACCGAGCAGCAGAAAAGTTTGACCCAGATAAGGGTTACAAGTTTTCTACCTATGCTTATTGGTGGATTCGTCAAGCGATTACTCGTACTATTGCCAATGATGCCCGAACTATTCGTCTACCAATCCACATTGTAGAAAAGCTCAATAAACTTAAAAAAGCTCAGCGGGAACTTAAACAGCAACTCCAGCGCAATCCTAATGAAATAGAACTTGCTCAAGCCCTAGAAATTTCCCTCTCCCATTTGCGTCAGTTACTAGAATTGCGTAGGCGCTCCCTTTCTTTGAATCACAGAGTTGGTAAAGGGGAAGACACAGAACTGATGGATTTGCTCGAAGACAATGATCTACGATTGCCCGAAGATAAGATGAATGAATCCATGATGCGCCAGGAGATTTGGGAAGTTCTCAGTGATGTCCTGACTGAGCGGGAAAAAGATGTGATTTCTCTACGCTATGGTTTAGCCAGCAGTGAACCCTACACCCTAGAAGAAGTAGGAGGCATGTTCAATCTCTCTCGGGAACGGGTGCGTCAGATTCAAAGCAAGGCCATGCGTAAGCTACGCCGTCCGCAAGTGGCTCGACGGCTTAGAGACTGGTTGACCTAGTGCAGCAGGTCTTAGGTCAGCTCGTGACTGCTGGATAAATTTGGTGATGTCGAAATCAGGTAATTCCGGTTAATTAGTTACCAAATAATCTCTGGCTAAATAATCTCTGGTCAATTAGACACTCCCCGGTCATTAGACGCGGGGAGTGTCAATTCAACGAGGTTGCATTAAACTATAGCAAGGGAAGCATGGTTTAGGACATAGTCTTTTGCTTGAAAGGGAGCAGGGACTGAGGCCGTTGGCCAAAGTGTTGATTTAGCATAACAAGTACGGAAGAGCCTTAATTGTCTGTAGGAGACTAAGCAGAATTAGAAGGCTAGCCACTGTTGACGATTTTATACAAATATCTTGCAGTATCTCCAAAAATATGTTAGACTTTGATTATGAATCTAGTGTCAAAGAAAACATTCTGGTTCCTTGAATTGAAGCCGAAAACCAAAGCAAACCATGATAGTGGTTGCGTTTTCTATTAAACACAGATTTATGCGCCTTGAGCGGAACAAAACCTATCTTGGCCTTGGGAGATACCCCCTGGCTGCGAGAGCAGCTTGCATTAGTGGGCTAAAATCTGCAAAGTAGATTTTGGTAGCTAAAAAGTATCGGAACAGGTATTCGGCTCTATTAAGTTGACTTTTTAAGTGGTTTTGGATGTAGGCAAGATTGTCAATAGGTAGGTCTTGTTGAAAAAAATAGACCTATCTTTTTTTTACCACAAAATGGTGAAAACTTTACATTTAAAGCTGTTCAGGCTATTTCGTCACCCCTTCAGCTTGTCGAGCCATAGAGTTTAATTCATTAGCAAACGGAAAATCCTTAGCTAAAATTGCACAAAGTGCGCTTAAATTAGCCTTATTGACTCCCTTATTGTCCATCCAATAGCGAAGACATTTGTTACGAATAAATTGAGCCGTGCAAATGGCTTCATCTATCGCAAAATATTGTTTTTGTTTGCCGTATGCTTTGAACTCTAAAACAATCATTGACCGTAGGTCACGCGGAGCGCTTTAGACCTTTTCATATCCTGATCTTATTCTAAATCAAATAAGATCAGATTTTCGGACTTTGGTATAATATTTTTATTAACGGCGACTAAAGTAGCTATTTCGCCTTCATCCCCGCTTTAAAAAGAGGGGGCTTTCGGCTTTTGTTAATTTCTCGTAAAAAGCATCCATCAGCACCTGGGTTGGGAGCATGTCAACTTTGTAATTAGGTACATAGATCCCCCCTAACCCCCCTTAAAAAAGTAGGGCTGTTTCATTCTGGCCAAAAATAGATGGGGAGATGGGGAGATGGGGAGATGGGGAGATGGGGAGATGGGGAGATGGGGAGATGGGGAGATGGGGAGATGGGGAGAAAAGGAGCGCGAATAGTCGTGATTTTGGCCAAATTTATCTAACCATACTCAAAAGCCGAATCACGAATTGTTAGTCATTTGAGTTGATTGAAGCCGGCTAATTAGTCAGATTTTAATGACTAAATTTGGGGATTTTTCGGAAAATTTTGAGCTATTTCCCTATCCCCCTATCCCCCTATCCCCCTATCTCCTTTTCTCGTTAACTTATTTTTCTTTGAAACAGCCCTGCCCTTAAAAAAGGGGGGAATTAGATTGAAAAGTCCCCCTTATTAAGGGAAACGGGGGATCTGAATCAGGGATTAACAAAACTGACATGCACCCCCTGGGTTCCTTGGTCATCAACCACCCACACTGCTATCACATTCGGGTTGATCCCTATTGACTTATCTGCCAACAGGTCTGCTAACCTATGTCTTTAAAGCAGATTAGGATTTTTTACCATTGTGAGTGCAAAGGGTTTGCCTGAAACCACTGCCTACGTCAGAATTACGCGGCACTGCTGGCAACAGGGCAAGATTGAAGGGGAAGTCCAAGCCGCAGACTATGAATGGGAGTTTAAGTGGCATTTTCGGGTCAGTCAGCTGTTAGTCACCCCCTCTTTGGGCCGTGCCTTGATTCAGGAACCCCTTGGCCGATTTTTAGAACAGTGGGATTACCAGCTCGAACCAGGAGGAAACTATGCTTTTACCATTCGAGCTGAGCTATAGCATTTATCAAGTCGTTGAGGTACTTTTGTTCTGGGGAGTAGGGAGTAGGGAGTAGGGAGTAGGGAGTAGGGAATAGGGAGTAGGGAGTAGGGAGTAGGGAGTAGGGAGTAGGGAGTAGGGAGTAGGGAGTAGGGAGTAGGGAGTAGGGAGTAGGGAGTAGGGAGTAGAGAATGGGAAAAATTTGTACCTCATTACTATGAGAAATGCTATAGTCTCAGAAGGGATAATAGGGGAAAATTAGAAGAGGCTTGAGCATGCTTTCAATAGGTAATTCCCAAAGAAAGAAGACGATATGCCTTTTAGCTTTTGCTTTTGATTATATAGCGCTCGATTAACAAAATTGCCACAATATCATCAATGGGTCGAGGAGGTTGGCGCATTCCTTGGGGGATAAGGCGTTGGAACCCTTTGGGAGGATACATTTGCCAGTAGCGTGGGCGAGCTTCTAAACTACTGTAGCGCTCATCTACCAGGACAATAGGTACTGATGCTGGTAATTCCTCCTGGATTTTCCGTTTCCATCTCTTGGCAGTAGTTTGGTCTCCCATCACAATGGTTTCAATGGGGAATTGTTGACACAGTTGCTGGAGTTTTGCGATCGCATTTCCTGAAGCGACTACCTCATGGGTTAGCAGCTGACCCTCTTTTTCCATTACTGCTACACCACATTTATCTCGTCCTGGATCGAAGCCTAAAATCATCTCAATGCACGGATTATGTAAATCTTTGTCAAAATTGCTAATCTGGCCACACAACTAGTACCCTACCCTACAAGTACAGTGATTGCCTAAATCCTGATTGGTATTAATCATGACCGAAACGAACCTTGAGACAACACCATTACACCAGATGAACCCAGAGAGTCGATTTTCTGAACTGGTGGCAGATTATGCGAAATACCGACCCAGTTACCCAGCTGCAGCTATCGACAAGATTCTGGAAGGACTTGAGAACAGAGGGCAACTGGTAGCTGCGGATATTGGTGCAGGAACAGGAATTTCCTCTCGGCTACTAGCTCAACGGGGAGTTCGAGTTATTGCCATCGAACCCAATACTCAGATGAGACAAGCTGCTACCAGCCATCCATTGGTTGAATTCCGGGATGGAACTGCTCAACAGACCAACTTACCTGATGCATCCATTGACTTAGTGGCTTGCTTTCAATCCTTCCATTGGTTTGATCCAGAGCCAAGTTTGCTAGAGTTTCGCCGTATCCTGAAGCCTACTGGACAATTAGCTGTGGTCTGGAATGACCGCAACCGTCAAGATGATTTTACCCAAGGCTATACTCATCTAGTGCAAATCGCCTCCAATCATCATCCGGCTGAGTCCCGTATGTGTTCGGTAGACCCCTTGCTCGCTAGTCCATTGTTTCCTAAGGTCTGTTCCTACACCTTTTCTTATCAGCAAGCCTTAGATAAAGATGGTCTGATTGGTCGTGCTAAGAGTGTCTCCTATATCCCACGGGAAGGATTAGCTCACCAGAAACTTATCTCTGATTTGCAGGAATTGTACAACAGTTGGTGTGATCACAAAGGTTTAGTTTACTTGACGTATCGTACCAAGGTTTACCTAGCTCAACCTGAGTGCTGAGTTGTGATTAATAATTCTCAGTATAGCATTTCTAATTGTGTCCTACTACTTAGTTAGTCTAGTTTAGTTCGTCCAATTTCAAATCATCAATATAGAGTAGGAATAAGCCTAGAAAGATTGTCATTAGTGATCGCCAAAAAGGTTGAATAGGTATGTCCCAAAGTAACCCCCATATCCCACACCAGGAAATTATGATGGCGATCATAGTATACATAGTTGATAAGTTGGGATATTTTGTTTTGAAGTGCTAGAAGAGGTTTTACCTCGAATTCATTTCCTCGAAATCTTTTTCTATAGGAGTTTTTTTCAAAGGAAACTGATTTATTTTAATACACCTGTGGATTCACACAATAGGGTAATCGCTTACCCTATTGTCCAGCCATGAGATTATTGGCGTTGCTTAATGATGGTATGATTTTGCCCTCCTAGCCCCCCAAATTTGGTGGATTTAGAGGGCTTTATCAAAATCAAATGATCGCGCATTCATACTTCAATTCAGCAAAGCAAAAATTCCTTGATCATCTGCCCAAAATACAAATTATTAACCTCAAAGTATTGATTGTTATAAACTTTGTCAAACTTTAGTAACAAATACCAAAAGGCGATCGCTACGAGCTGTAAGCGATCGCCTTTTAATTACCCTTCTAATCCTTATATCATGTCAGCTTAAATGCACATAATATAGAAGGTAGCATCTACTATGTTTTACTAATGCCTAAACGCCTTACTATTAGCCCCCACCTAACTATTGATGAATTGGAGCAAGGTTATCGCCAAGCCAAAACGGTAACGGAACGCTCACATTACCAAATCCTTTGGTTATTAGCCAAAGGCAACAAGAGCGACGAGGTGGCGGCTGTAACAGGTTACAGCCGTAGCTGGATTTATGAGTTGGTTCGCAGTTACAACCACTTGGGTAATGAGGCATTAGGGGATTTACGGCGCCATAATCGAGGTGCCTTACCCAAACTTGATGATGTTCAACAAGCCCATCTGCTGCAAGCGATTCGAGGGGTAGCCCCCGATGGTGGATTGTGGAATGGACGCAAAGTGGCGGACTACCTGAGTCAGGTTCTGGGAAAGCCTGTGAGTCGGCAGCAGGGGTGGAAATATCTCAAACAGATGGAGTTTCGGCTGCGAGTTCCTCGCCCTCAGCATCAACACAGTGATGAACACGAGCAAGAAGTTTGGAAAAAAAAGTTGAGGGACGAGGTGAATCGAGTACAGATGCAATATCACGACGCCGACGTCGAAATTTGGTGTCAAGATGAGCACCGCATTGGCTTACAACCGGTGATGCGACGAGTCTGGGTCGAGTTGGGGGAAACAGCCATTGCTCGGGTTAACTGGAAGCGAGAGTGGCTATGGTTATATGCATTTGTCCAACCTCACAGCGGAGAAACCTACTGGTGGCTTTTACCCTATGTCAACACCGAGTTGTTTAATCGGGTGCTCAAGGACTTTGCTGAGCACTTCAAACTTGGCAAAAATAAGCGGGTGATTTTACCTCTCGACCAAGCGGGTTGGCATACTACTGACAAGCTGAAGGTACCCGAAGGCATTCACTTACTGCACCTGCCTCCTTATTCTCCAGAGTTGCAACCTGCTGAACGATTATGGCCGTTAGTGAATGAGCCATTAGTAAATCAAGCCTTTGACTCGATGGCTGAAGTTGAGGAGTTGGTCTATCAACGCTGTCAGAGGCTACTCCAACAACAAGAGTTGATTCGGGGGTTAACCTTCTATGACTGGCTCCTCACGGACGAGGTCGCTTAATTATGTGCATTTAAACCGACATGATATTAGGATGAATTGACAGCGGTTTTCAATTCGGTCAGGTACAAATTTTTGGGTTTTAGGGAATAGGGAACAGGGAACAGGGAACAGAGAAGTTCATGTAGGGTGGGCAGTGCTTAATACAGATCAAATCAGCTGACAAAGCACCTTGGTAGGCACTGCCCACCTTACGATTAATCACTGGTTTATTACTAGTTCATGTCAGGTGGGCAGTGCTTAATACCGATCAGATCAGCTGACAAAGCCCGTTGGTAGGCACTGCCCACCCTACGATTAATCACTGGTTTATTAGCAAGTTCTCAATAAGTGCTGATTACAAGTTGAATTGGGAATGCTTCAGACTGGGTTACCAACCTGTAAGTGCTCCATGGATTTGTGTTTAATCAGTTCTGGTAAAGAGGGAATGCTGTGGTCACCTCGTAACCGAGACAATAGATAGTCCCAGAAGCAAACCCCTAGCTTGCGACAAGTCTTTTTCAAACCTACCATCGTATCTCTGGCTTTTCGTCCAACATCATTGCGAGTGCCACCACTAATTTTTCGACGGGTGACAAATTCTCGGATGTCAGACTCGGCTGCATTGTTGTGGAGTGGAATATCCGGATCATCAAGAACCCTCAGAAGCTGTTTCTTGTTTTTCCTAAATCC
>NZ_JAAHHX010000400.1:0-1960 GCF_010672065.1 Moorena sp. SIO4A1
ACCGATATTCAAAAAATCGCCTTCCAAATGGCTAGCAAGTTGAAATACAGCTTCATGATCAACTGCTGAATATCGATAGAGCCTGCGCCCAGCTTTTAAATAAGGTGGATCAATAAAATAAATAGCATCGTTGCGGTGATAATTTTGCTCACAAACCTCAAACCCATCCCCGGCAATAAATTGAATTTTTGTCCGGATTTTATCAATGGAAAGTATACGCTTTTTCAGGGTTTCGGGATACCAGCGTGAGGTGATTCCTTTCCCATTTTCCCCATTTTTCATAAAGCTAGTACGATCATTCGATCTTGTAGGATGCGTTAGTGATAGCGTAACGCATCATTAATTCACGGTTAGTTTGCTAAGCACAGAAGTGCTGGATTTCTTGAGGTTGCTCGGTTTCCTAACCATTGATCACAGCGGATGCTCTGGGCAGTGGATTCTCTACTGTAGCAGTAATTCTGTCACCCCAGCACCAGGGGAGAAGACCAAAAACATAACAGACTACCCTCACCGCTATTCAGAAGTCAGCTGTTGGAGACTTTGCCATTTCTGAGTCAGAACGACTCATTGAGGATCAACGAATCCCACACCATTGACTGAAACGGACCCGAAGGCGAAAGGATTGGCTTTTCCCAGAGTGGGTCTCGCGCCGCTAGCCTCAATGCCGTTAGCCTTCCATCTATGGGTGTGCTTCAAAGCTCACTGTAATTGATAAGCTGATTAAAATCTGAATAAATAAGTGTTTGTGGTATGGTTATTCGAGCAATTTTTCAGTCTACCAAAGTAGAAGATGCTTCCTCTCCATATGACACCATTCATTTGAAAGTTTTCTATCCAGCCCTGATGTCAGGCAGCGATCAGGAACAAAATATGGGTATTGTTCCTGCTGATCCTCAGCAGTCTCCCTTCAAAGTCGTCATTTTCTTTAATGGCATAAACTGTAGTCCTGAAGTATATCAGTGGCTTGCTATTAAGTTGGCAGAACGTGGGCTTGTGGTTGTCACTTTCTCCTGGGTTGCCCAAAACTTACCTGGTATAGTAGGTCTGACTCCAGGTGTTGACATCGCAATGTTGAATCCAAACACCTATGGTTCAGCTCCAACAGCCTCTGCTTTACCAAGCCTATTGGTAGCATTAGAGGAATTACAACTTAACGGAGTTCTAGCTGGCCTGCTTGATTTAAAACAGATCATTCTAGGAGGACACTCCGCTGGGGGCAGAGTTGCAATTGAAAGTGCAAATCCACGCTTCTTTCCACAAATTGTGGCTTCTTTTGCCTATGGTGCACATACAGCAGGAGGGAAGCAACTAGGATATCCATCGGGCACAATCTTGCCTTTACCTGATGCTTTACCATTAATGCTGATTGGAGGAACCTGTGATGGAGTTATTGCCAACAGCAGCCATCGCTATGGAGTGACTTGGGAACAAGCAACCACTCCAGTGTTACGCACTTTTAGGGAAGCGATCTCAGCAGGCAGAGACGATAGTTATCTGCTACTTCTAGAGGGAGCCAATCATTTCTCTATTGCTTATCCATTTGATTCCACTACTGGTAGACCTTTCCTAGACTATCCAGCATCTCAACCGGAAGACCTACTACGGAATTTGCTAGCAGAAACAATTGGTTTATTCATTGATGCTCATGTTTCCCATCAACCTCAAGCTTTGTCAGCAATCAATCAATACTTATGTTCTGAGAACCCTTTGATTGCCTCCTTTGAGCGGAAGTAATGTGAAGTACCCCAACCTGCTTCGCTGAGGTTGGGGCTTCCAATTCTCAGGTCAACTCAGGGACGGTTTTATTCGTCTTTCGGGCTTCCCGCGCGCGTCCCCGATGCCTCAAACAGCAAGCTGCAATACGGTCTTACTCAGCGTCCACAGGCAGATATCCGCCTTCCGCAGACATATAGTTTACTCGACAGACTCACCTTGGAATTACGACTCTGTGGTCAACCAG
>NZ_JAAHHX010000401.1:0-1958 GCF_010672065.1 Moorena sp. SIO4A1
AACGCCAATAATGTTAAGCTACTACCATTTCAACCTCGGGAAAAACTACCGGAAATGCTAGCAGCAGCGGATGTCGGATTGGTCATACAAAAGCAAAATGTAATTTCTTTTAATATGCCCTCCAAAATCCAAGTACTGCTAGCTAGTGGTCGCCCCATCCTAGCTTCTGTTCCTGCTAATGGTACCGCTGCCAAAGCTGTCAAAAAAAGCGGCGGTGGCATTGTTGTTCCCCCAGAGGATCCAGAAACTCTAGCAGCAACAATCTTAGAGTTGTATAACGATCCCGCAACAGTTACATTACTGGGCAACAGAAGTAGACAACATGCTCTTCAATATTATTCCTTCGATCAAGCTCTCAACCGTTACGAAGAACTCTTTTCTGACATTCAAAAGAAGCGGTTACTGGCAGCGGTTCAGAAGTCTTGATCAATCCCTTTTACTAATTAGGGAGTAGGGAGTAGGGAGTAGCTCACAGGGGTAGGTTTTTAACAAAGACGTGAGGTGTGGGGTGTAGGGGGTGGGGTGTAGGGTGTGGGGGATAAGAAAATATACTTAATTTGTCGTTAAAAATCATCATTGTCTTGATGCAGCGCGAGTGGGGGAAACCCCCTTTGGCGGCGCTGCATCGCTTCTTCGTTGTTTTCCTTTTCCTCTCCCTGTGATCCGCCCCCGACCGGTCGGGGATTGGGGGTGGGTTTGACCCAAATGTAAAAAACCTACCCCTGTGAGGTAGGGAGTAGGGAGTAGGCAATAGGCATGCTAGCAATAGGCAATAGGGAAAAAATCTTGTGTACCTCTGATGAGGTACACAAGTTGTGGATGTTAGGGCAGAAGGAATAGCGATGCAGTGCTACTCCCGACTCCCGACTCCCGACTCCCGACTCCCGACTCCCGACTCCCGACTCCCTAAAATCAGGTTTTCTGCTCAGGAATTACCACCGACCATACCTATCCATACCCCACGCCCCTCCAGATTTCACAGGTATTTTAGTCTCTGCAACTTGTACAAAAAACTGCTCATGATGCTTCCAGCTAATCTCTCCATGCCACGCTTTAATTAGAGCTTGCTCAACAACCCGAGGAAGTTCCCACCATGATAGGTTTTCCTGTAATAGCAATTTTTTAAGTCGCTTTAAGGCTTGCTGAGATGCTGGATCTTTAGAATCAAATAAAGGAGTTGCTAGTCGAATGGGGTCCTTTTGGACAGCACTGATTGACCGACTCACCACTATACTTATTTGCTTAGCTAACTCCTTCATCCCTCGTTGCTTTTGGTACTTCCAACCTTTTTCACTAGACGCATACAACGGTGGGAGGCGATTGAGAGCATAGGTCGCTACTTCTATGGGATTAATACTTTTAGCTATCTCCGGTGACAGTTGATCTAGTCGTCGCTCGATTTCTTCTTCAACAAGGATTTCCATAACATTTTGATAGGCTTGAGTTCTTTGCATTAACCCTGACTTCATGACGATAACTCAATTAATAGTTTTTATGATCATGATTCTCCAATGCTTAGGTTGATAAACAGGTTGATTTTGTGTATACGTTCTGTTTGTTTGAATAAATTGAATTAAAGTTATGGTAAAGATTTAGACTACTTTATTTTATAATGTTATTTAGCAAAGTGAATAGGGAACAGGGAGTCGGGAGTAGGGAGTCGGGGGAACTATGTGGAATACACCTCATAAGTATGGAAAATGCTATATCATAGTTATCAATTGCTGGAAATTACGGCTAAAGATCAATTTCATCTCCCCAAACTCCCCACTCTCCCCAAACTCGAACTTCCCACACTTCCCACACTTCTCACACTTCCCACACTTCCCACATAGAGAAATTACGGATAATGGGATATGATCAGCACGCAGCAGATGCGGCAGGAGTCACAATGAAGGCCGTCATTGAATGGAAAAAGGCTAAACCCGAATTTTTAAAAGAATACGATCTAGCTAAAA
>NZ_JAAHHX010000402.1:0-1947 GCF_010672065.1 Moorena sp. SIO4A1
TCGCAAGTCGTAGCCTTGACACTCGCCGGTCTAAAGACGCGGGGATTCCTAGATCAACGAGCCGCCTTAAACCGCCGAGTTCCTATCTTTGACGCCGCCAAAAACAAGACAATACTTAACCAAAAATCCGCAAAAGCCAAATTCCCAGTCAATTCACGACAGACCCAGAGGGCAGTTCTCCTTAGGCGTTCGAGTACTCCTACTGTTTCCTCAAGTTTCGGTGTGCCCCACCGTACTTTGGCTTATCTCAAGAGTGATTCTTCTGGGTTCACACGCCAACTGTTAATTGACGATTGGGTTTTTAAAGAGGATTCTCCCTGCCCTCTGAGCATTACTACTTTATGGTCAATCAATGACGGGTCTCTCTCCCGGTTGAGCCAACGGTTTTGCAGCCTGTACTCACATTTAACTACATCGCCTTTGAAGATGATTTCGGAAACTGATCAAATATTTTTTTTCTAGGCGGCTAAAGCCGCTGTGAGTCTTCATCCCCGGTTTAAAAACACGGGGCTTTCGACTTGTACGTCCCCGCGTAAAGTAAGCTCATTCCGACCAACGGATCAGTTTCAGTTTCATTGACAGGAATGCTTTGGTATTCACCATCCCAGATTACAGTTGCCGCATATACCTCAAAGGTGGCTTCGCTACCATCACCCAAAGTTCCTCGCTCAACTCCAGTCCAAGGTAAATTTAGGGCAATGATGGTTTCGCGGGGCAAGCTTAAGAAACCTGTATAACCAGTATCAATAACAGCGTCAATCACTCGCCTTTGGGCATTTTCATTACCAACGACTAGCCGAATCGTTGCCTCACAGTTTGTATTTACCACACCGTACATCATACATGTTGTTTGAGGCTCCGTGCGCCGAAACGGTGAACAGCTCGATGCCCAATCCGAACAATCCAAGGCTGGGCATTTGGGAGTCGCTCAAACAAACCATTTGTAGCACTGAGAATATCATCAGCCAGCTCAAAGTCCCCAGTTTCAATGTCAATGGCTAGGATTCTGCCATTATTGCCTGCTTCAACCAAAGGGCGTACTTTAGTCTGATAGATGTAATCTCCACGCCTAGCAAATTCTTCTTTGCTATAGCGAGGTTGCCGAACTACCATTGTTTTGACCTCTGTTCAAGATTAACGCAGACTATGATTATAGCCTGAACTTAATGGGTGCATCTCACAGTGGTAAATCTATAACTTAGGGAACTCGAAAGCTGAAGTCTGATCAGAAAGAACGACAGTATGGAAAAGCGATTGGCCGTAGGCCACGCTACGCGATCGCATTTCTGATCCCAGTCACCTGATCGGTATAATGAAACACAGGAAACTTTAGAAGATGGGGAGTCAGATCAGCAACTGGCTCCCCTTTTTACTGGCTGCATAGCTATTTACTAAAATTAAAAACTTGTGTAGTTTACTTATTTTATAAATCCTAGAAATTGCTTTCAGTAATTTTAGTATTAATCTCCCCATAATCCGCTATTTTACTATACAATTTACTACACTGAATACCATGACAGCAACGAGAGCAGTGATCTCTTTTTGATGAGATGGTTTTTAGGATTAGTCTAGAAGTAAAAAATAGAAATGAGCGAACCAATAGCTGACTATGACAATCCTTGGAAAGAAGCATTACAAGCCTATTTCGATTCATTTTTGCAGTTTTGTTTTCCCCAAGTTCACACTCTGATTGATTGGAATCAGACCCCCCAAGCCCTTGATACAGAATTACAGCAAATAGTTGGTGCAGCCGAATCAGGAAAAAGAATCGCTGATAAATTATTCCAGGTGTGGCTCTGTAGTGGAAATGAAACTTGGGTCTTGATTCATGTAGAGGTACAAAGCCAAAAAGAATCAACTTTTGCTAAGCGAATGTACCAATATCATTACAGGGCATTTGACCTGTACGAAAAACCTGTGATTAGCTTAGCGGTATTGGGAGATGAA
>NZ_JAAHHX010000403.1:0-1945 GCF_010672065.1 Moorena sp. SIO4A1
CTTCATGGCAAAAAGAAAACCAAGCAGAAGGCTTGAAGTAAGGCTTGAGCCGGATGATGGGTAACTGTCAAGTCCGGTTCTTAGGGGAGGGGAGTAGAGTAATCTACAAACCTTACCCGACTTCACGTCCGGTTCTGGAGACGAGTCAGCTGTGAGGTGACTCCCTGGCTTAGTTTAATGGAAACTGGCTGCGGGTATTCAGAGGTACACAAACCAATGGAGAGTATGGGTAGACACACATCGAATAGATTTAGTGACCTATGGAAGGGACAAAAGTGGAAGAAACTCCGCCAAAACCTATTCCGCCTACAGAAGCGCGTGTATAAAGCAGTTCGAGCTGGTGACTTGAAGAAAGCTAGGTCATTACAGAAACTGATACTGAAATCCCGTTCAGCGCAACTCTTGGCCGTCCGTCAAGTAACACAGCTAAATAAGGGGAAGAAAACGGCTGGAATTGATGGCAAGTCGAGCCTCAATTATCAAGAACGCATGGAATTGGTGGAGACACTGAACGACTATGGGAATGACTGGAAACATAGCCGACTTCGTGAAATTCCAATCCCTAAAAAGAATGGGAAAGTAAGAGTGTTAAAGATACCAACCATAGCCGACCGTGCATGGCAATGCCTAACTAAATTCGCCCTAGAACCAGCCCACGAGGCCACGTTCAATGCCCGTAGCTACGGGTTTAGGACAGGCAGATGTGCGCAAGACGCACAAAAATGCCTATTCCTCAACCTAAGGTCTACAAGTAACGGTATAAACAAGCGAATCATAGAACTAGACATCAAAAAATGCTTTGACCGCATCTCCCACAGTTCCATTATGGATAGATTGCTAGCTCCTGCATGTCTGAAACAGGGGATTTTTAGATGTTTAAAAGCAGGCATCAATCCAGAATTCCCGGAACAAGGAACACCCCAAGGCGGTGTGGTTAGTCCTCTACTAGCAAATGTGGCACTAGACGGAATTGAGAACATACATACCAGCATCCGGTACGCGGATGACATGGTAATAATCCTCAAGCCTAAAGACGACGCTGAGAAGATTTTGAATAAAATCAAGATGTTCTTGAAAGAGCGAGGAATGGAAGTCAGTGAAGAAAAGACTAAGCTGACCAAAACGATAGACGGATTTGACTTCCTATGAAGTTACCGTAAGAATAAAGAAGCCTTTACAGGCGACAGACTATGCAAAAAAGGGTTAAAAATTATTAATTAAGGCTTCTTTATTCTAAGGTTTCGTCTCCTGGGCTGGAATTTCAGAGTCCAGAAAAACGGAAAATTCCGATGCATTCCCTCAGAGGAAAACCACCGGAATATACGTAAGAAGATTAAAACCGTAGTCAACAACTCGAACTATGGTGCCAAAGTAAAAGCCACAAAGTTAGCTCCCATCATTCGCGGATGGCGTAACTACCATAGCAACTGCGATATGAGTAGCAGCAGGGATAAACTCTGGTTCATGAGACTAACCGCAAACCGGAAATTCCGCAAAGAAAAGAAGGTTAACCGGCACAAAGCTAATGAATTGTGCGATAGAGGATTCCCAAAGGTAAGTTACAAGCAGAACCAACACGTGAATGTAAAGGGGACTAAGTCACCTTATGACGGTGACCTAGTCTATTGGAGTAAGAGAAACTCAAGACTCTACTCCGATGCTACTTCTGATGCATTGAAAAGGCAAAACCATTCCTGCGGATTCTGTGGATTGAAACTCTTAGAAGACGAATCTGTACATCTTCATCACATCGATGGAAACCACGACAATTGGTCTAAAAAGAACACATTAGCAGTTCATCGTAGCTGCCATCAACAGATACACTGGAGCAAGCCGAAAGGCCGGTCATAGACCGAGTTTACCCAGGAGCTGGGTGAGGTGAAAGTCTCACGCCCAGTTCTGAAGCGGAGGTGCTCCCCTTAATAGGGGACATCGACCGTAACAA
>NZ_JAAHHX010000404.1:0-1943 GCF_010672065.1 Moorena sp. SIO4A1
CTTGCCCTGATTTTTCCCCTCGTAGCAGGGTTGGAATAGTCCGCCCCGTAACGCACCACCTTTGGGCTTGCCCTCATGTTCAACCTCTGAAGGCCAGGGTTGGAATAGTCCGTCCGATTGTAACGGGCAAGATGCCCGTTCCACCCACCGGGTCAAACAGCAAAAGTTAGATGCACCCGGAGTGTCGCAGGTGTGGGAGGCATCAGTTAAAGGTTTGAGCCTTAAGCAAGGGGCGATTTGTGTAAGCCCTTTTATGTTTTCTGCGCTTGAGCAGTAAATAGGCACAGGGCACAAAGGATAGTGCCATCAGGGTCGCGCCACCTAAGCCGCCAATGATAACTATGGCCAGTGGAGGCCAGAAACCACTCTTCTCCAAGAGCAGGGGACTGAAGCCAATCATGGTGGTAATGGTGGTGGCGATGACATGGCGAGTGGAATGAATCACTACGTCTCGTGTTGCTTGTCGATTTCCCTCACGAACACGGGGGTTTTGATGGAGAGCAGTTAGTACTACAATAGAGTCATTTACCACTACTCCCAATAAACCGATAGTGCCCAGGATAGCCGTGAATCCGAAGGGATAACCGAATAACCACAGGGAACCTAGGGCTAAACCCACTGAAAACACGGCAATTAGGCCAATAATCCCTGCTAGTCTAAAGGAACCGAAGGTTAGTATTAAGGTTGCGGCCATCAGAATCATTAATACCCCAAGGGTAGAGACTAGATTGCTGACAGCACTGCTACGTTCGTCCGCTTCACCTCCAAAGTCGTAGGAATAGCCTGGAGGTAGCTCGAAGGTACTCAAGCGCTGTTTGAAATTGTCGAGAACTGTAGCAGGCAGCACCCCAGCGGTGATGAATCCCTGTACTGTATTCACCCGTTGTCCATTGCGTCGGGAAATAGTGGCTAAATCGGGGATAAGTTTAATATCCCCTAAAGCAGAGAGGGGAATACGCTCACGATTATCACCAGTGTTGCTGTTTGGAAGCAAGTTGAGGGAAGCAATCTGATTTAGGTTAGACCGGTTCGGATTTGACAAGCGCACACGTACCGGTAGTTCTTCCGTAACCTCCAACACTGAGCCTCCCACAGCACCTTCTAAGCTGGTGTCGAGTTGCTGAGCAATCTCAGTTTTGTCAATTCCTGCCAGTCGGGCTTGCTCTTCATCAATGGTTAAAGCTAATTTGGGTAGCCCTTCGGTTAAGTCAGCTCGGGTGTGAATCACGTCAGGAACTTGAGCTAGTTCTGCACGGATCTGGTTACCTAATTCCCGCAAACGATGGAGCTGTGGACCGTAAAGCCGTAGTTCAATGGGAGCATCAAAGGGAGGTCCTTGCTCGATTTGTCGCACCAGGACTTGGGCTGCAGGAAATGCCTGATTCAGTTCACTCTGCAAGCTTTGGATTAATGGACGGGATGCGACTAATGGTTGTAGTTGTACCAAACCTTGGGCATAATTGGCTGAATTTTCTCGATTTGCAATGACGTTGTAGTAAAACTGAGGAGCACTCTTACCCATAAACCAATGTACGTCTACCACTTCGGGGTGGTTGCGGATCAGTTCCCGTGCTTTGACGACATTAGTTTGAGTCTGCTCTAGGGACGTTTGGGTCGGTAGCTCGAATTCAATGTAGAACTGTTCCCGGTCTGTGGGGGGAAAGAACTGTTGCTCTAGATTGGGAGCAACTAAGAAGCCACTAATCGGCAGAATCAGGGTTAGCACTACCCCTATAACTGGTCGTGCGAAGATTTTATCCAGAACCCAACCATAGGTTTGGGTCAGACGGGGATGAGAAAAACCGGTTTGCCACCAGCTTCCTATCACTGGTGCGTTCCCCCAGCGGTGTAGTTTCCCGACCAAGGCTGGGATTACCGTTAAGGATAGAGCAAGAGAGCTTAACAGTGCCAAAATTACCGTGACACCAATAGTACCAGTAAAC
>NZ_JAAHHX010000405.1:0-1942 GCF_010672065.1 Moorena sp. SIO4A1
TCCAAGCCCCCGTTGGTCCCCCAATTCTGGGGGACTTTTACAAGCAAATTGACTCTTGTTCCCCCCAAAGTTGGGGGGTTAGGGGGGCAAAATTCAGTATAAAAAACTTTTCAGATATCCTCTTAGATAAGTGCCCCATTTATGCAGCGCTTGGTGTCCCTGAATTATGGCGTTATAATGGACAAAAATTAGAAGTTTTTGTGTTACAACAACCGATTTTAATTTTTAATCAAGTAAATCAAAGCCCAACCTTCCCTTGGATGCCTTTGAATGCTATTCCTAGGTTTATTAACCAAAGTTTAGTCGATGGCGAAACAGCAACGTTACGGGCGTTTAGGGCTTGGGTTAGAAAACAAAATAATTTTGAGTGATAACTGCTAGCTAATAAGCTAGCATATCCAAATAGATAATGACCTAACCACTGATTTATAATAACACCAAAAAATACTCGGATTTATTTCCTACTATTCCCTATTCCCTACAGGTGCATCTCATTTTTGCTATTTGACCCAGTGGTGCGTTACGGGGTGGGCTATTTCAAAGCTGGCGAAGAGGCGCAAAATCAGGGAGATCCCATCCCTAACGCACCCTACGCAAAATTTACTATTCCCGATTAGACATCTCCAAAAAATAAAAAAACTAGATTTGCTTTATGTTATAATGGAAGTTAATTACCAATTTGTTTTTTGAAATGATTCCAATTGTCAGCTATATTAAACGTAATCCAAGGTCAACAAAGAGATTGATAGGATTAAGTGAGAAACACCTTAATAAACTAATTGACAACGCCCAAAAATACCACCATAAAAAAAAGTCAGAAATCGCTCAAACAGAAATTAGATTAATTAAAGCTGGTGGTGGAAGAAAATCTCTCTTAAATACAGAAGAGCAAATAATTTTAACATTATATTATTTACATAATCATCCTACCTTTGAAATCTTAGGAATTCATTTCAATGTGTCGGAATCGACAGCTAACAATGTTTTTCATTATTGGGTCAATATTTTGAGTGAGCTTTTACCTAGTAGCTTGCTAGAGCAAGTAAAAAAAAATACAAGTGACGAGAAATGGGTAAAGGAAATTTTAACAGAATTAGAATTAATTGTAGATAGCTGTGAACAAGATAGAGAAAGACCTCTGGATTACAAAGAACAAAAAAAATATTACTCGGGCAAGAAAAAAAGGCACACCTTTAAAAATCAATTAATTACTACTCCGGATGGTCAAGAAATAGTTGATGTAATAGTAGGATATCCAGGACCTAAAAGTGATATTATTTTATGGCGAGAACAGTCAAAAAATTTAGAAAAAACCCAAAGATATAATGGCGACAAAGCTTACTATGGAGAAGACCGAATAAAAACACCAAAAAAGAAACCAAAAAATCAAGAAATGCCGCCAGAAATAAAAGAAGATAATCAGAAAAAATCTCGCGATCGAATATTTGTAGAACACCTGATAAGAGTGATCAAAACATTTAGAGTTGCCTCGGAGAGATTTCGCCTAAATAGCAAAAATTATTCAAAAGTTATTTTGACAGTTTGCGGTTTAGTAAGACTCCGAATAGGCGCTTTAATTTTAAGTTAGTTTTAACCTAATTTGTTTTCAGACAAATTAGATATTTAGTTTATATTTTTTAGGTTAATTATTATCAAAAAAACTTCATAACTATTATTATTTCGTTGAAAGTTGTCATATTTGTGAATGATCGCAAGCATCTCAAAGCTAGTGATAGAACTGCTTTGCAATTCCTGGAGATGTCTAAAATACTCTATACTATTCTATACTGTAATTTATAAAGAAAAGATTAAATCGCTGTAGGGCTCGTGATAGCGTAGACCATTGGTAAGTTTTTACTAGTGACAGGACTAAAATTAGTCCCAGAGGAACTATATTATATAAGTGCTTTAAAAATTATTAACGCACCCAAAAGATTTAATA
>NZ_JAAHHX010000406.1:0-1937 GCF_010672065.1 Moorena sp. SIO4A1
TCTTATAATTTAGAATTTAAAATTTAGAATTTAGAGTGCGTAGGGTGTGTTAGGGGCGGACTTGCCCTCATTTTCCGCCTCGTAACCAGTGTTGCAATAGTCCGCCCCGTAACGCACCACCGGGTCAAACAGTTGAAATAGTCTATTATCCCTATTCCCTATTCCCTGTTCCCTGTTCCCTGTTCCCTGTTCCCTTTCTTATACTATTTTTTCAAAATACTACAAATAAGTTCCCCTGGACCGTTCTGTTGAAATGGCACAACAGTTCTGTCTTTCTTAACTCTAATGCGATCGCGACAATTATATATTTCTATAGGAGTAGCAACGCCATTAACACTAACTGATGCTCGATATTCCCATGGATACTTAGCACTCCGCTTGATGCTAAGGATGCAAATCCGGTTGTTATTTTTAGTGCGGCAGTAGGAGAAAGCAACAGCGGGAGGAGCAAAGGCAAAGGATAATGTTAGCAACAGCAATAACGTAGTTAGGTATTTTTTCATTTTTGAAAGTTGTTATTGGAGAGAATCGGGAATCGGGAATCGGGAATCGGGAATCGGGAATCGGGAATCGGGAATAAAATTTAGATTTACCTGACTAGACTAGGAAACGCTAGATTATAGTTTCAAAGATAGATTGTTGCACAACTTGGAAAAAATATAAAGAGATCTAGGTTACGTAAATAAATTTTGATAATTGTTGTTCTCTGTTTCCTGCTCCGAAGCGGGTGCATATCATTAAAGCTGTTTGACCTGGTGGGTGGAACGGGCATCTTGCCCGTGGTGCGTTACGGTGCGGGCTGTTTCAACAAGGCGCGAAGAGGGGAAAAATTAAGGCTCGCCCGCCCCTAACGCACCCTACGAACTGATAGCTGATAGCTGATAACCTTCAACCATCTAACCTTCAACCAAATAACCTTCAACCATCTAACCTTCAACCAAATAACCTTCAACCATCTAACCTTCAACCATCTAACCTTCAACCATCTAACCTTCAACCATCTAACCTTCAACCTCATAACCTTAAACCTGCTAACCAAAAAAAAGTAGCCGCAGAACTATGTTCCACGGCTACGAATTGTTACTTATGTCTCAACTTTGTAAACCCATCCGGACGTGATCCGATGTGATTGGCCTTTGGCCAGGGGGCAAAGCCCCCTGAAATTTAAGCCCTTAACCCAGAGTTAAGTATTTCGTCATTACCGTGATGAATTCCCCAGGAATCTCAGTTGCCTGAAGGGGGCTCCATTCGTCAATTTGGGCGTAACCCCGTGCATAAAGGGTATACATGGTGTTGTTTATTGCCTGGCGAGAGCCTTTCAAAATGTGCTTAATGGGGTATTTTTTGCGGAAAGGTTCCTGAGGAGTATTACTAGGAGTGATATCCTCAGGATTGTTTTCTGGATTAGGGCGAAAATTGTCAGACATAGTTAACAATTCGTTGTTAAGTTTATAAATATAATCATAACGATAATATTTAAATTTGTCAAGGGGTTTTATAATTTTTTTTCGGAGGGGTAATTGAAATAAAATGTACGGTTATGGAATGGGATATTGTTTTTTAAGGGAGTAGGGAATCGGGAATCGGGAATCGGGAATCGGGAATCGTGAACAAATTACAGAATCAAAATGTTAGCGTGCGCGTGGCATTTTTTTCAGAGAATCGAATTTCTTGGTTCTTCAGTACCTGCTATGCTAAATTTCAGGTAAAAAAAACAGAAAACTTACTCTACAAGCGATGCAGCGCGGTCTTGGGGAGCCAGTGCGGTCTTGGGGAGGCAGCGCGGTCTTGGGGGTTTCCCCCATGAGCGACTGCCGTGGTCTCCCCCATGAGCAACTGGCGTGGTTTCCCCCACTCGCGCAATAATCAAGACAACAAGTAAGCATTGGTTTAATAGTCACGAAAGTCACAGCGCTTGTGGCCTGTGCCACGAAGCC
>NZ_JAAHHX010000407.1:0-1936 GCF_010672065.1 Moorena sp. SIO4A1
TATACTACCAGTCAAATCCTCAATGGTCCGGAGGATCGACCCAATGCTATTGGTCCAACCAATGACAATGATGACTTCACTAACCAGTCCACAACTATTCCAGCTGGAACAGCTCAGGGTATCGACATTGACCCAGGTGCGGTGACCTTCGACAATACCGTTGAGAACCCCAATGCTACTAATTTAGATAACGTAACCTTGTTGCCAATTGCGCCTTCAGTCGGTAATGCGGCGACTAATGACCCTCAAGTTAATCCTCAATTCACCACTCCAGTAGACTTTGGACCAGATAACCAGATTCCTGATAACACTACGGTCACGATCAGGTACGAGCCAGAGACAGGTCCAATTCTTGAGGCGACTTACACCTACACTGAAGCTGGTGGTTTTACCCTCACTGGTGGTACAACAGTTAATGTTGGTACTCTCACACCAGGTCAGCAATTGGATTACGAGGTAATTGTTGACTTACCTGAGACAGCTCAAGTTCAGGGTTACGGGATTCCGATTGTTGCCTTTGTGGACAACACCACGGACGGAAACTTTGATGTCACTGAAGACACCGTCTTCAACATTACTGTTGACCGTCCCTACACTGGTTATATGCAGATGGTGCAAGAAGCTCGGATTCTGGATACTGATGGTGTAACAGTGATTCAGGACTTCTCCGGCGGAGATCCCACAGGTGATCAGGAAGGTACCCTCGCGGAACGGGCTAAGCCTGGTCAGTTTATCGAGTACCGAATCACCTACACCAATATCTCTGAACCACTAGTGGGTGCTGGTAACGTAGTTTTGGATGCTGAGAACTTCACCATTACTGAGGATGGCACTGCAGCTCCTAACAACTGGGTTACTGTCACCACTCACGAGCAAGGAACTGACCCATCTCAGGGTGATGTGGAGTACTTCAATAATACCTTATCCTTTGGAAATACTGACCCAGCTAGCGGTGAAGAAGTGACTAGGTATGTCAATGAAGTTGGTACTGTTGCTCCTGGCGACAATGGATCCTTTGTCTTCCGTCGTAAGGTGGACTAATCTTTAATGCTCTGAAGTAGTAAGTATAGCGCTACGCTTAGCGTCAGAAGTCAGAAGTCAGAAGTCAGAAGTTGACTCTAACAAGGTTTTAGGGTGCGTAGTGGCGTGGCACACCTAAAAATGTTTGTTGGGTTGAGCGGTAGGGAAACCCAACAATGCGTTACTGGTGTTGGGTTTCATTCTTCAACCCAACCTACGCTTATTGCACCATTTTAGATGTGTCAGTCCAGTAGGGTGCGTTAGGGGCGGGCTTGCTATCATGTTAACACCGAGCGCCAGTGTTGGAACAGCCCGCCCCGTAACGCACCACCCAAGGGTGAGTCCTGATTTTCTCGGTCCCCAGGGGACAGCCCGCCCGAGGAAGGAAACGGGCAAGATGCCCGTTCCACGTCTGATGCCCGTTCCATGCCTGATGCCCGTTCCACGCCTGATGCCCGTTCCACGCCTGATGCCCGTTCCACCCACCGGATCAAACAGCAAAAGTGAGATACACCGGTGTAACTCCTGGTTGTTGACCACGTTTTGAGTCAACCTTTAGTGAGCCACTAATCAAGTCATTTCAGCCTACCCTGCGGGAACGCTATCCGGCCCACAGCCTTCCTACTTCAGCTTTCATACTTCAGCCTTCAACCTTCAGCCCCCATACTTCAGCCTTCAAGCTTCAGTCTTCTATAAAATTGTTGTAATTATCAAGAGGTTTATTGCAAATGAAACGTTCATCAATTCTCGGTCTGGGTGCGATCGCATTAATTGTTGCTGTCCCTTTTGTAGGTAAGACTCCTGTATTAGCTGGTTTACAGGAAGCTGGGGAAGTGATTGTCCAAAACATCATGCGCCCCAAAGTGCAGTTGAAATTAGTGGCTAAGAAGAAGATAGTAGAAGTTGATACTGAAGA
>NZ_JAAHHX010000408.1:0-1935 GCF_010672065.1 Moorena sp. SIO4A1
TGCTCAACCTTTGCCTAACTTAGAGAAAATTATTCAAGAGATTACCAAAGCCTTGGAATCCCACCAGGCTACTGGTGACAATTACAACATTGAGAATGTGATTGAGAACGTGAAGAACTTTGCCAAAGGGGATATTAATCAAGGTAATACTAATATTGGAGGAGACCAAATTAATATTGGACGAGACCAAATTAATATTAATTGACTACAGTCGCCTGGGAGGCAGGTTAACCAAACTCGACCAAATCAAGCTCCGCTACTACTCGGCTCTGTTTTAGCTCTGTTGTGTCTGTTACTGGGCTTTAGGTTTGCCTCGCCCTTAATTTCTAAAGCCTACAATGATCGAGGAAATAAAAACCATAATCAGGGAAAGTTGGGCATAGCTGAAGAGAATTACAAGAGAGCCATTGAATTGAATCCCGATAATGTCGATGCTCACCACAACTTGAGCAATCTCTACAATGATCACGGAAAGAAAAACCATGATCAGGGAAAGTTGAGCATAGCTGAAGAGAATTACAAGAGAGCCATTGAATTGAATCCCGATAATTTTGATTCTCACTACAACTTGGGCGATCTTTATGAGGACTTGCAGCAGTTTGATAAAGCTGGCGAGTATTATCGGTCCGCCGTAAAAGGGAATGTGCCGGAAGCCTCTAATAACTTGGCTCGCTTGTTTATTAAAAATAAAGAATATTCTGAAGCAGTAACTTTGCTATATCAAGGTCTTCAACAAGCAAACCAGCAGGATAGTTTTCCTGAAATTAACTACAACCTGTTTAAAAATCTGGGATGGGCAAGGTTTCAGCAAGGTCGAGATCCAGAGGCAGAGCAGGTACTAAACATCGCTATCGGCATTGCCAGTAAACCTGAAGTCGCTCAATATCTCTGGAATCGGGGGTCAGCTCATTGTTTATTAGCCCAGGTGCTAGAACGGCAGAAAAAGCCTGGAGCAATCCAACAGTGGCAGCAGTGCTCTAAGTTGGGTTCTACTGGCAATCCTGATGAAGATACTTGGTTAGATCTAGCTCACAAGACCTTAAGCAAGGCAAGACAATCATGGGAGGAACCTTGAGGTTAAAAATTTTAGCAGGAGTCATGCTCAGTCTTATATGGCCTGGGTTCGTTTCTCCTGGTTGGGCACAGCCAAAAGTGTTAAATTATGTCTCTGAAATTAAAGGGGATGTCAGGCTCAAGCGGAGTGAATGGAACCGCTATCAAAAAGCTAATGTTGGATATCAACTCAATCCTTCTGACCAGTTAAAACTGAGTGCTGGGGCATCCGCTAAAGTTCTGTGCAGCAACTCAAGAGTCTGGTCTGTTCCTGCGGGAAAAGTCTCCCTTGTGTCTGATGGTTGTGGTCTAGGACAACTAATGAAAAGGCGACGGGACTCCCCCCGCCGTCATCCTCGCGACTCTAATCAAATAATTCCTTATATTATCAGCCCTCGCAATACAGCTCTACTAACTAAGCGCCCGATATTACGTTGGAATGCCGTAAAGGGAGCAACTCGCTATAGGGTTCTAGTACAAGATGCTGGTTTAACATTGGAGTGGCAAACGGAAACGAGCAACACCGAAATTGAATATTCCGGTCCTCCCCTACAACCAGACTCCTATTATCTTGTCACCGTAGAAACCGACACAGGAAAATCCTCTGAAGAAGAACAGGGAGCTGATGTGAGTTTTACGCTGTTGGATGCCCAAAACGCTGAGTCAGTGCGAACAGAAGTAGCCCAACTAAAACAACAGCCATTGAGCCAACAGGTAGAAGGGCTAGGCTTAGCGTCTTTGTACGAAAAATATTATAACTTGAAAGCGCAAGCCATAGCGTTATTAGAAGGGTTGGTGAAAGGGCGAAGTGAGACCGTCGCAGTTTACCAACTTTTGGGAGATTTATACCTAGACGTGGGATTGAACCAGCAGGCGAAACGA
>NZ_JAAHHX010000409.1:0-1932 GCF_010672065.1 Moorena sp. SIO4A1
GTTTGGAAGCCCAGGCTTGAACCTGATTTAAACGGTGGTCTGCTTGGGATAATATATGTGCTAACCAAATTACTGCTACCTCCCCAAGGCTTTGACCTTTCCAATTTCCGTGTGTGGGGAAGTGCTTATCTAGTAGCTTTTGTACTCCCATCTGCTCTATTTGTGTTAAGAGTACGGGGATATCATCGACTCGTTCGTTTGTGATTATCCGTTCAAATGCCATAACAACCAATATATCCTGATTTGCTTGTGGTTGGGATTATGTCTTTTGGTATACTTGGCCCTGCTTATTTTTTTAGTAGTTCTGAAAATCCCCCACAAAACCGAAATCCATACACTATCATGGGTTTTTGCTATCAAGGCCTAATTATCTTCAAACCACAGACTTCACTCCACAGACTTCACTGTTAAAACTTGCCTTCGTCAAGGGTGGCCATCGGCCAATCGCCCTTTGTGCAGTTCCGACGCCGGAAAATCCCAGCCCGTCTTATCAGTACATTTGTACCATACTCGAGACCTCTGATTCAATCCTTCAGCTTTTTCTAACTCGATTTAAAATAGGCGAACCGGGAGTTATAAGGTAAGGCTTGGAGTTTTCCTTGGTTCCATTGCTGGGTTAATTCCTCTGAAATTTTGGCGATTAAATTAGGCTGTTGTGTCATTACCTCTCCGATATCAAAGGGGAAGTAATCGACATCGGGTCGTTTCTGTTTCACTTGTTCTGGAGTCCAAATCCCAATTTTGCCAATTTCGACAAACCTTCCTTGAGTAGCTAATATCGTGTTCGGATAATTAGTTATAATTAAGATGCCCTAGTTTGAGGCCACCAATGGTAGCAAGTTAGTCCTTGTATTAAATCATGCTGTTTCATCAATTTCTGGCAGCGAAATACCAATAGTTTTTCGAGTTCATCTAAACAATATGGAGAACTATTGGCAACAATCTCATTAGTGAGAGGCCACAAACGTTCTGCTGGTTGTAGTTCTGGTGATTTGGGTGGTAAATAGATTAAATCCAGACCCTCTGGTATATCTAAACTATGACTTGTATGCCAACCAGCTTGGTCAATCACGAGGAGAATTCGTTTATTCCTCCCAAGACTATATTCAGTGGCAAAATCAGCTAAGACCCGATTAAATATTTCTGTGTTCACACTCGGCAGAATCCACCAATAGGTTTCACCGGATTCTGGGTGTACAAACCCATACAACCACATCCACTTATACTTTTGTTTGACAGAGGCAATCGGTTGTTCTCCAAGTGGAACCCAAACTCGACGTAGTATAGGATGAAGTCCAAGACGATGCTCATCCATTCCCCAAACTTCGATGTCGGCTTCTGGATATCGAGCTTGAAGAAACTTGAGTTTCAAATCCAGTTTTTTTTCCAATTTTCTTGCTCTTGTCGGTCAGATTCCCGATGTTCTGGTCTTGGAACACGTAGACGAAATTCCATTTGTTTGAGATACTCCCATCCTCGATGGCGACTGACCTGCCTTCCTGTCAGTTCACTTAACCAATCCGCTACCTTACGACCATTCCACAATCCACCATCAGGGGATTTTTCTGACAGTACTTGCCACAGTTGAGCCTGTTGTAGATCTGTTAATATGGCCTCCTTACCTTGATTATAACGGCGTTGGTCTCCCAAACCTGAAGTTCCCAATTTGTTGTAGCGTTTTACTAACTGATAAATCCAGTGTCTAGTGTAACCTGTTACTTCAGCCACTTCATATGGTGTTTTTCCCTTCACCAATAACCAAATTATTTGGTAATGGGTACGTTCTGTGACATCTGTCGCCTGGCGATAATGAACCAACAACTCTTCGGCACTTAAGTAGTTTGCGATCGCAATCCTTTTGGCCATAATACCTCAATACCTCACCCAGCAACGATTCCAGTTTTATTATAACTAATTATCCGAACTTGATAT
>NZ_JAAHHX010000041.1:0-58562 GCF_010672065.1 Moorena sp. SIO4A1
GTCAAGGAAAAGAAGTAGCAATGATAAGTGAGTTCTTTTGGAATTGGTTGCGCCGTGTACTTGGAGACTTGTTCGCACGGTGCTTTGGGGACGAAGCGGGAGCAATCCCGCTGACTTACCCGATTTACCCTTAATAAAAATCTCCCTATCTCCCCATCTCCCCACCTCCCCATCTCCCCACACCTCCCACCCTTTCCTTAATTATGGGTATTCAACCAGACTTGATATTAGGCGTGTGACAAGTCAATATCATCTTGGCCGTAGGCTTGCCAAGCCAAGTCTACTAAGCCATCAACAATAGCAGCCGCCACTACCGCAGAACCCTTACGACCATCAATCCGAATGTGGGGAATCAAAGAATCCGTCAACCGAGATTTAGCCACATCCACCTCTACAAATCCCGCAGGTACCCCAATCACCAAGGCTGGTCGAATTTCCTCTGCTTCAATCAACTCCACCAATACTGTCAAAGCTGTCTGAGCTTGACCAATCACAAAAATTCCTTCTGGATAGCGTCTAGCTAAGGTTTGCATCCCCCAGGCTGCCTTAGTCTTTTGTTTTTGGGGACGAGTGAGGGTTTCCATGCTGCAATACACTGGATTAGCAAAGGTATGTTGAATGTGGGGAGTGATCCCTACTTGTACCATTGGCACATCCACTACAATTGTGCTACGAGCAGCTAGAGCTGCTGCTCCTGCTTGTAATGCCCGCTCAGAAAAATGAATCAGAGACTTATACTCAAAGTCGGCTGTGGCATAAATCACCCGCCGCACAATCTCGTATTCTGCTGGTGAAAAGACATGCTCGCCTATTTCACGGTCAATAATTGCCAGACTTTGGGCATCAGTTATATGCCATTCCATGAGGACTCTTCAGACAAACTGGTTGTGATTATTTTGACATTATTATGCTTGCTCTAGTGGTTTTCATATTAGGGAATAGGGAATAGGGAATAGGGAATAGGGAATAGGGAATAGGCAAGAGGCAAGCTAGCAATAGGCAATAGGCAAGCTAGCAATAGGCAAGCTAGCAACAGGCAAGAGGCAAGAGGCAATAGGCAAGCTAGCAACAGGCAATAGGCAAGCTAGCAACAGGCAACAGGGAAAACTGATCTGACTCCCCATCTCCCCATCTCCCCATCTCCCCATCTCCCCATCTCCCACACTCCCCATCTCCCCATCTCCCCCACACTCCCCACACCTCCCACACTCCCGACTCCCTACTCCCTACTCCCTACTCCCTACTCCCTACTCCCTACTCCCTGTAACTAAAAATTAAGAATAATTGCAATTTGATTCAGATTCTCTTATATCCCTAATCGATATGTTTAGCTTGGCAAGAGGATTTGGCGAATTAGATACCAGGGAAAGAACACTTATCCCTAAGGATAGTCATTACCTCGGACTTCTGAGAAAATCTAAATCACGAGAGGTCTTAAGGCTGTTCGCGTAGCGTGGCCAAAGGCCAAGGCTGTTCGCGTAGCGTGGCCAAAGGCCAAGGCTGAAACTCTCTTGGTTGCTGAGTAACAAATCCATAAAATTGTTACCTTTTTGATGATTGATGATTGATTTTTGATGCTTAATGCTTAATTTTTGATGATTGATGCTTGATGTTTGATACTTGATACTTGATATTTTAACAAGGGAGAATAGGATATGAAATTGGCTTACTGGATGTATGCAGGTCCTGCCCACATTGGCACACTGCGCGTTGCGAGTTCTTTTAAGAATGTCCATGCTATTATGCATGCCCCCCTAGGGGATGACTATTTCAACGTGATGCGCTCAATGCTAGAGCGAGAGCGGGATTACACTCCGGTAACTGCTAGTATTGTTGACCGGAACGTGCTAGCACGGGGTTCTCAGGAAAAAGTAGTGGACAACATCACCCGCAAGGATCAGGAGGTAAACCCTGATCTGATTGTGCTAACTCCCACCTGCACCTCCAGTATCCTACAAGAAGACCTGGAGAACTTCGTAAACCGGGCTCAGATGGATGCTAAGGCTGATGTGATGTTGGCAGATGTGAACCACTACCGGGTCAATGAATTACAAGCGGCTGACCGCACCCTAGATCAAATTGTTCAGTTCTACCTCAACAAAGCCCGCAAGAAGGGTGAGCTCCCAGAGGGCAAAACCGCAAAACCCTCGGTGAACATCATTGGTATTTCTACCCTTGGCTTCCACAATCAACACGATTGTACTGAACTGAAGCGGTTGATGGCTGATTTGGGCATTGAAGTTAACGAAGTCCTCCCAGAGGGAGCGTCTGTCCACAACCTGAAAAATCTACCTCGGGCTTGGTTTAACCTGTTGCCTTATCGGGAAATTGGCTTGATGAGTGCCCGTTACCTGGAAGAACAATTCGGGATGCCCTATGTCGATATTGCTCCTCTGGGTGTGGTGGAAACTGCTCGTTGTATCCGTAAGATTCAGGAAATCCTCAATGGTCAAGGTGCTAATGTCGATTACGAGGAGTACATCGACAACCAAACCCTGTACGTTTCTCAAGCTGCCTGGTTCTCTCGCTCGATCGACTGCCAGAACTTGACGGGTAAGAAGGCTGTGGTTTTCGGAGATAATACCCACGCTGCCGCTATGACCAAGATTCTGGCACGGGAAATGGGTATTCATGTGGTGCTGGCTGGTACCTACTGTAAGTATGATGCAGATTGGTTCAAGGAGCAGGTGAGCGAATACTGTGATGAGATCCTGATCAGTGATGATAATGGTGCGATTGGGGATGCGATCGCACGAATTGAACCTGCTGCGATTTTCGGTACCCAAATGGAACGGCACGTTGGTAAGCGCTTGAATATTCCTTGTGGTGTGATTGCTGCTCCCATTCATATCCAAAACTTCCCCATCGGTTATCGTCCCTTCATGGGTTACGAAGGTACTAACCAAATTGCTGATTTGGTCTACAATTCCTTCACCTTGGGTATGGAAGACCACTTGTTGGAAATCTTTGGTGGTCATGATACCAAGGAAGTTATTACCAAGGGGATCTCTGCTGATTCTGACCTGAACTGGAGTAAGGACGCTAAAGCAGAACTGAATAAGGTGCCTGGTTTTGTTCGCGGTAAAGTAAAGCGCAATACTGAGAAGTTTGCTCGTGAGCGTGGCTTTAGTGAAATCACTCTTGAAGTGATGTATGCCGCTAAGGAAGCTGTAGGGGCTTGAGCTTAATACAGATTTAATCTGAATCAGGGGAGGTGGGGAGATAGGGAGATAGGGAGATGGGGAGATGGGGAGATAGGGAGATGGGGAGATGGGGAGATGGGGAGATGGGGAGATGGGGAGATGGGGAGATGGGGAGATTGGGAATCAGATCAGTTTTTCCGATTCCCGATTCCCGATTCCCGATTCCCGACTCCCAATTCCCAATTCCCGATTCCCGATTCCCGATTCCCGATTCCCGATTCCCGACTCCCGATTCTTTGTACCTTTTTCAAAGTCTGTGACTCTATCGACGAAGATTGCTGTGATTGCTCCGAAAAAATTTAATTATTATTTACAAAAAATCTGAATAGCTAGACCCGCCTATGGCTTCTGGTGGGTATGGATGATTTTGCCCAGCCATGGTCTATGGTGAGCAACGTTAACGGGTGGATCTCATTAAAGCTGTTTGAGCCGCTGGTGCGTTACGGGACGGGCTGTCCCAACAAGGCGTGAAGAGGCAGAAAATGAGGGCGAGCCCGTCCCTAACGCACCCTACGCAACATTTACAACAGTAGTACCCCCGCTTCATTCACCCTGGTGATTTAATAGTTTTGTTTATTGTAATAGTTTTTAATAAAGTTATTTATAAAAATAGTTATTTAAATATTAAATTTAATAAATAAGATTTAAATTGCTTGAGATAATTGCTTAAACTCAAAAAAATCGATTTAAGCTAATTTAAAGGCTAGATCGATCAAAAAAACCCTGTATTTTCTAGTGCAGTTGGTGAATAATGCAATAAGCGCCGAAGCGATGCAGAGGTGCGACCCGTGGCGAATTTAATTCGCCAACGGAAAGCGCACCTAAGCGGTCTTGGGGGTTTCCCCCATGAGCGACTGCATCAAGACAAGCCAAGCAATCTATCGCTGGCTTTAGGGTCCCTCGCTTAACTAGTGCCTGAGATAAATCAAGCAAGCATAATTTTGGCAATTATGCTTTCGGCTGGCTTAGGGGCAAAGACAAAAGAAGAATTTTTATCTGAAACAGGAGATAACTAAAGGTGAAACTTTCAGTTTATGGAAAAGGTGGTATCGGTAAGTCCACAACTAGCTGTAATATCTCAGTTGCCCTAGCTAAGCGGGGTCGCAAGGTGCTGCAAATTGGCTGTGACCCGAAGCATGACAGCACATTCACTCTGACTGGTTTTCTGATCCCTACCATTATTGATACCCTTCAGGAAAAGGATTACCACTACGAAGATGTCTGGCCTGAAGATGTGATTTACAAAGGTTATGGTGGTGTTCATTGCGTAGAAGCTGGTGGTCCCCCGGCTGGTGCTGGTTGCGGTGGCTATGTAGTTGGTGAAACGGTTAAGCTGCTCAAGGAACTGAATGCTTTTGATGAGTACGATGTGATTCTGTTTGACGTTCTGGGTGATGTCGTCTGTGGTGGTTTTGCTGCTCCCCTCAACTATTCCAACTATTGCATGATTGTGACGGATAACGGTTTCGATGCGTTGTTCGCTGCTAACCGGATTGCTGCTTCTGTTCGTGAAAAAGCTCGCACTCACCCGCTGCGTCTGGCTGGTCTGATTGGCAACCGCACCTCTAAGCGCGACTTAATCGATAAGTATGTGGAAGCTGTGCCCATGCCAGTGCTGGAAATTTTGCCACTAATTGAGGACATTCGTGTCTCTCGGGTTAAGGGCAAAACGATTTTTGAAATGGCAGAAACTGACCCTAGCCTGGAACCGGTTTGCCAATACTATCTCAACATTGCTGACCAAATTCTGGCACAGCCTGAGGGGGTTGTACCTCAAGATGCACCAGACCGGGAGTTGTTCTCTTTGCTGTCTGACTTCTACCTAAATCCTCAAACCCCAGCAGTGACTGAGGAAGAAGAATTAGACCTGATGATGGTGTAAGCAAAGGTTGAAAGAAAGGTTGAAGGTTAGGAGGTTGAAGGTTGAAGGTTGAAAGAAAGGTTGAAAGTTATTTGGTTGAAGGTTAGGAAGTTGAAGGTTAGGAGGTTGAAGGTTGAAGGTTGAAAGAAAGGTTGAAGGTTGGAAGTTAGCAGGCGTAGGGTGCGTTAGGGACGGGCTCGCCCTCATTTTATCGGTAGCCAGTGTTGAGACAGTCCGTCCCGTAACGCACCACCGGGTCAAACAGCTTTAATGAGATCCACCCGGTTGAAAGCAGGCGTAGGGTGCGTTAGGGACGGGCTCGCCCTCATTTTATCGGTAGCCAGTGTTGAGACAGTCCGTCCCGTAACGCACCACCGGGTCAAACAGCTTTAATGAGATGCACCCGGTTGAAAGTTATAAGAGTCAACAGCAAACCTTAAACCTTAAACCTTAAACCTTAAACCTTAAACCTTAAACCTTAAACCTTAAACCTTAAACCTTCAACCTTTAAACCTTCAACCTTAAACCCTGAAAACTTTAGAGAGAAACCAGGAGAGGAGAATTTTAAATGACTGTTGCTCAAACCCCTCAAGCCCTAGATTTTGAGTGCGAAACTGGGAATTACCATACCTTTTGCCCAATTAGCTGCGTGGCATGGCTTTACCAAAAGATTGAAGATAGCTTCTTTTTGGTGATTGGTACTAAGACTTGTGGCTATTTCCTCCAAAATGCGATGGGGGTGATGATTTTTGCTGAGCCACGCTATGCCATGGCGGAGTTGGAAGAAGGGGATATTTCGGCTAAGCTCAATGATTACGAGGAACTGAAGCGGTTGTGTTTGCAGATTAAACGCGATCGCAATCCTAGTGTGATTGTCTGGATTGGTACCTGCACTACCGAAATTATCAAGATGGATTTGGAAGGCTTGGCTCCCAAGCTGGAATCTGAGATTGGGATTCCGATTGTGGTGGCTCGTGCTAATGGCTTAGACTATGCTTTCACCCAGGGTGAAGATACTGTGTTGGCGGCTATGGCTCACAAGTGTCCGAAGGAAGCACCCCAGGTGGAAGAGGAGAAACAAGAACGGAATGCGATCGCAAAACTCCTCAACTTTGGACGCCAGAAAGAAGAGGTGGCTGCGGAAGAGTCTGACTATGCGGATCATCCACCCCTAGTGTTGTTTGGCTCCCTACCTGACCCGGTTGTGACTAACCTCACCCTAGAGTTGAAGAAGCAGGGGATTAAGGTGTCTGGTTGGTTGCCTGCTAAGCGTTACACGGAATTGCCAGTAATTGAAGAAGGTTACTATGTTGCTGGGGTGAATCCCTTCCTCAGCCGCACCGCTACTACTCTGATGCGCCGCCGCAAGTGTAAATTAATTGGCGCACCTTTCCCCATTGGTCCGGATGGCACTCGGGCTTGGATAGAGAAAATGTGTTCTGTGTTTGGTATTGAACCAAAAGGCTTGGCAGAACGGGAAGCTAAAATTTGGGAAAGCTTGGAAGATTATATCCAGCTGTTGCGTGGTAAGTCTGTATTTTTCATGGGGGATAACTTGCTGGAAGTTTCCTTAGCTCGTTTCCTCGTTCGTTGCGGGATGACTTGCCATGAAATCGGTATCCCTTACATGGATAAGCGTTATCAGAAGGCTGAGTTAGCTCTGTTAGAACAGACTTGCCACGAAATGGGTGTAGCAACTCCCAAGATTATCGAGAAGCCAGACAATTATAACCAGATTCAGCGGATTTATGAGTTGGAGCCTGATTTGGTAATTACCGGTATGGCTCATGCTAATCCTTTGGAAGCACGGGGGATTAATACTAAGTGGTCCGTTGAGTTTACCTTTGCTCAAATGCACGGCTTTACTAATGCCCGAGACATTCTAGAGTTGGCAACTCGTCCGTTACGTCGTAATAACAGTCTCAAGGATTTGGGTTGGGATAAGTTAGTCAAAGAAGAGGCTAAGGTATAGCGATTGTTAAGGGAGTAGGGAGTAGGGAGTAGGGAGTAGGGAGTAGGGAAGAGGGTTTTTTTAAGGTTAAAAATACCTTTTGATTCGCTTTAATTCCTCCTATCTCCCTATCTTCCTATTTCCCTATCTCCCCACCAATCAAATTTTAGTAGTACCCCAGAAACAACCCTGCCCTAAGGAAGGGCAGATAGCGTGGGCAAGCTTACACTTCACTATCAACTAATTGAAGCTGTAACCGCTTACCGAGTGCATTAGCTGCCCGTTCAATTGTGCTCAGGGTTACAGAGGTGTTGTTTGGATCTAAAAGACTATCTAAAGCTGCACGACTGGTTTTCATGACCTGGGTCATTTCAGTTTTAGTCAGTCCTTTTTCAAGCATCCCCTGTTCGATTTGCCAAGCTAAAACTCGTTTGAGAGCTACGGCTTCAACTTCAGCAAGGATGTTATCTTATTCTAAAAGTTCATCTAAGGAAGAACCAATATAAGGATTATTATTCATTGTTCGTTTATAAGTTGCGTTTTCGTGCGTTAGCTAAAGCTAATTCTTGTTTGGGCGTTTTTTCGGTTTTTTTGATGAATCCATGTAACAAAACCATTTGATTGTTATGAATGCAGAAAAGAACGCGGGCAGTGCGGCCATTAGGTAAGTTAGTACGGACTTCAAATAAACAAAATAACATCAAGCGAGAGTTAGCCACTTAATTCCCATACGTGGATTGCGTTCGCGTAGCGTGGCCTACGGCCAGCGTGCCGGGATTTATCCCGGTGATCGTGTTATGGTAATTTCTTTGTCCTGCCTAGTCTCTCCAAGAATTCAGAAAGACTCAATCCCGAAGCCGCTGCCATTTCCTTTAATCCATCCCAAGCCTCTCTTGTTGCTGTTACACTATACGACTTCTTTCGTTCACCATGAAGACTTGGTCTTCCCATTTTCTTTATAGTTTTCTCTGGCATTTACTTGATCCATTACTTATTGGGGTATACAATTAAGATAACACAGCATGCATGTCGATAAAAATGTACGGTTGCCAGCAGCATATAATAACTACAAGTCCCGAGAATAGAGCGGTTATAGAATTTATTTGTTCGGAAGCTAATAAGCTAACTAACTGTGGTATATATTATTGCCGTCAAATATTGTTTAAAGCAGGAAAGTATCTGAATAATGCTGAGCTAGACAAGATACTTAAGACCAATATCCATTTCAAGGCTATGAGGTCTGCTTGTGCGCAACAAACACTGCACGGAGTTATTGAATCTTTTAAATCCTACAAAGCTTTAAGTAAGTTGTACGAAAAAGGCCAGCTACCTGATCAGCCTAGAGTCCCAAAGTACCGTAAAAAGGGAGGTATGGCCGTAGTCAGCTATCCTGCTCGGTGGGTAAAACAGGTATTGGGTCAGCTGAAGTTCCCTTTGGGTAAACAGGTCAAAGCCTGGTTCGAGATTGACCATTTCCTTCTTCCGATGCCATCTAATCTTGACTACAAATCAATAAGAGAGTTTCGATTTGTTCCCAGGAATGGCTGTTTTTATTTGGAATTCGTTTATAAACAACCAGACATTGAACCAATAGCATCGACCAATGACGTTTTAGGAATTGATCCAGGACTCAATAACTGGTTGACTTGTGTTTCAACCACTGGGAAGTCATTCATTATTGATGGCAGAAAGGTAAAATCCCAAAACCAGTGGTACAACAAGCAGGTAGGAAAAATAAAGAAAGGCAAAACTCAAGGTTACTGGGATGAGCGCCTGGCTTTCTTGGCTGAGAAGCGCAATAGGCAAATGCGTGACAATATCAACAAAGTCGCCAGGTTTATTGTCAATTGGTGCATAAGACATAAAGTTAGCACCGTTGTTTTTGGTTGGAATCGACGAAATAAAGACAGTATTAATATTGGGAATAAAACTAATCAAGAGTTTGTTCAGATTCCCACAGCTAAGCTAAAAAATCGGATTGAACAACTATGTATTAAACACGGCATTAAATTCGTTGAGACTGAGGAGAGCTACACCAGTAAAGCTAGTTTTCTAGATGATGATTTTCTACCTACGTTCGGCGAGAAACCTGAAGGGTGGAAGGCTTCCGGAAAGCGAGTAAGGCGTGGTTTGTATCGGTCAGGTAATAACGAATTAATCAACGCAGATTGTAACGGGGCTTGTAACATCCTTAGGAAAGTAGCGACACAGCTAGGGTTTCCCCTAGCCGAGGTCGGTAGAGCAGTCTTGAACCTGCCACAACGATACCGATTAGATTCACTGTCTAGATCCTATCGTGAAGCGTCATGCAGCGCGGTTTTAACCCGCGAAATGACATCAGCTTAGAATCCACGTTTTTCAAAGCGTGGAGAGTTCAAAATCTAGATCAGCTGCAAAACTGGTGGCAGCAACTGGTAGACCAGCAGGAGCAAAGTCAGGTTCTGCCGAATGCGATTGACCAAAGGTCACGCTACGCGATGAAGCGTTCGCGAAGCGTGGCCAAAGGCCTCAGCTTCCGCCAAAGGCGATCGCTAGTTCCTCTGACCGGGTTAATCTAGGCGCAGTTATTAACACAAACAGTAAAAATTGTCAAGTAAAGCATCCGATCAGCGGTCAACAGCACCAGATAGACTCTTTTAATAGAATCAGTAATTAGTCTCGGGGGGAGACAAGCGCACCCCCCATCTCCCCATCTCCCCATCTCCCCATCTCCCCATCTCCCCATCTCCCCATCTCCCCATCTCCCCATCTCCCCATCTCCCCATCTCCCCATCTCCCCATCTCCCCATCTCCCCATCTCCCCACCTCCCCATCTCCCCATCTCCCCACCCTCCCTCTAATTATGGGTATTAAACCTGACTTGATATTACTAACACAAGCTATAAAAAGCTTTTTAAGCATCCAATAAAAGCTTTTTATAAATACTTTAACTGCAGTAAATTAATTCAACAAAATCTTTAACTAATCGATACGTATAATTACGCTAACTTGATAATAAATAGCGAATTTTCGCTTAGTTTTAAGCTATAAATGGAAGTAGTCAGCCGACAGCTAACGCCGCGCATCTACCATTGCCAGCTATCAGCCATGGCATGAGCTGAATGCTTACCTATAAATAGGGATTTTTTTCCGGTTAATTATCTTATATGAAGGGGAAAAAACATTCATTATAATGATATTCCGGATTTTTTTAGGCACCAATCAATATCTGTGCTCACTGTTGAATACAACAATTACAACGTAAGCTAATGGGCTACGCGCAGGCTACGCCAACAGCTATCAGCGACCACTGACTACTGACGGCTGAATGCTTACATTACAACACTAGTATCAGAACAATGATTGTGCCTTTAATTTCCCAAATTTAACTGCAAATTTGGCGTTGCTTATTCTGGGTATGGTTTTGCCCCCCTAGCCCCCCAATTTTGGGGGGAAAAATACTTTCTTGCGTCCCCCAAAGTTGGGGGATTTAGGGGGCTTGACCAAAACCAGATGATCGCGCATTCATTCCTTGATTCAGCAACGCCGCAAATTTAGGCAGCATCAATAGTCAATTATTGGAGTAAATAAAAAAATGGCAATTATTTTAGGAACTCTCAACGAAGATAATTTAGAAGGTCTCCCTGAAAACGACATCATTCAAGCTTTAGATGGAAACGATATTGTTCGAGGACGGGAAGGGAATGATATTATCCAGGGAAATCTAGGTAATGATGTAATTTATGGAGATCAGGGTGATGATGTAATCCAAGGAAATGAAGGGAATGATCAACTCTTTGGTGGAGAAGGTGACGATGTAATTCAAGGTGGCGCTGGGAATGATCGAATTTGGGGTGATAGTGGTAATGATGTCCTCCAAGGCGGTGCAGGAAATGATACTTTCCGAGACAGTGGCGGTTCCAACCACTTCGACGGTGGAGAAGGTCGTGATACCGTTAACTTTCAAAATCTAATCAACTCTGGTATTAAGCTGAATCTGGCTGAAGGCACTGGTAGTTACACCGATGAGCAAGATCAGGAAGTAGAACAAACTTTAATTAGTATTGAAAGAGCCGTAGGTACTAATTTTAATGACGAACTGATCGGTAACGAAGCTCACAACAATTTCTTCGGTTTAGACGGTGATGACAAATATGTCGGTGGTGCAGGAAATGATACTTTCCAAGACAGTGGCGGTTCCAACCACTTCGACGGTGGAGAAGGTCGTGATACCGTTAACTTTCAAAATCTAATCAACTCTGGTATTAAGCTGAATCTGGCTGAAGGCACTGGTAGTTACACCGATGAGCAAAATCAGGAAGTAGCACAAACTTTAATTAGTATTGAAAAAGCAGTAGGTACTAATTTTAATGACGAACTTATCGGTAACGAAGCTCACAACAATTTCTTCGGTTTAGACGGTGATGACACCATAACTGGCGGTGCTGGAAATGACGTAATCAACACTGGTGACGGAAACAATACTATTGATTCTGGTTCCGGTCTAGACACCATCCAGCTTGGGAATGGTAACAACACCATTGCCCTTGAAGAAGGTGAAGGACATGACAAAGTGATAAATTTCCAACAGGGGTTAACTCGCTTTGGGGTTAGTGATGCTAGCACCCTTACCTTTGAGCAGTCTAATGGCAGTGTGAATATCATAGCTGCTGATGGTGACCTTCTCGCCAATGTAGAGGGAGTTGAGGTTAGTACCTTTACTGATAATCTCTCCAGTATATTTTTCTAATATAGCACTACGCATTAAGATTAGGACATTCCTAAACTCCGAAACTTAGTCATAGCTTACTTCTGACTTCTGACTTCTGACTTCTGACTTGCGCGTAGCGCTATACCCCTCGCTTCCGGTGTTGCTTAAGAATCGAATGATTTGAAGAGTTTTCTGGAACGGGCATCTGGCTGTGGAGTGGGCATCCGGGCATCTGGCTGTGGAACGGGCATCTTGCCTGTTTCATTTCCAGGCGGGCAGGATGCCCACTCCACTTATATTGATTCTCTGCCTCTCATTCTCTGTTCCCTATTCCCTATTCCCTGTTCCCGACTTCTGAAAGAAGTCAATTCACCAATTTTCGTCATTCCCATCAAAATTAGACTCGTACTCCTGCTCCCTTTGTTTTTTGTTCTTTGTTCTTTGTTCTAGCTCCATTTGTTAATATAATTACTTTCTAAAGTATGCCCCGAGGATAACATTATAGTTATAGCTTCCCTAGCTCGTAATCTAACTCTGACAGTATGGGAATAGGGAGTCGGGAGTCAGGAGTCGGGAGTATAATTAGTATAAAGCTAACAGAGAATAATCATGAATCAGGCAATACATGAGAGAGTATACTGGACTATTCATGACCTAGAATTGCTACCAGAAAATGAAGGAACACGCTACGAAATCATTGATGGAGAATTATTTGTCACTAGAGCGCCTCATACTAAACATCAGCAAACCTGTGGCAAAATTTTTCGACAGCTAGATGCTTGGTCTGAAGCAAGTGGTTTAGGAGAAGCTATTCCTAGTCCCGGTGTCCTGTTTTCCGAATCCGATAATGTTATTCCCGATGTCGTTTGGGTTACTCAAGAAACCTATACATTAACCTTAGACGAATCTGGACATCTAACTGGTGCCCCAGAATTAGCAGTCGAAGTTTTATCTGCTAGTCAACAAGACCAAAGACGAGACCGAGAAGCTAAACTAAAACTTTACTCTTCCCGAGGCGTAAAAGAATATTGGATTGCTGATTACACCTCTCGCAAGCTCGAAGTTTATCGCCGAGAAAACAGTCAGCTCAAATTAGTAGCAACCCTTTTCAGCCAAGATACCCTAACCTCTCCTATCCTACCTAGTTTTACTTGTACTGTCCATCAGCTTTTTCCGAAATAAAAGGGAATAGGAAATAGGGAGTAGGGAGTAGGGAGTAGGGAGTAGGGAAGAGTGTGGGGAGGGTGGGAAGTGTGGGAAGTGTGGGGAGATGGGGAGATGGGGAGATAGGGGAGATTTTTATTAAGGGTAATTGTCATAACATGATCTAACAGTTGCGTAGGGTGTGTTAGGGGCGGGCTCATTTTCCGCCTCTTCGCGCCTTTTTGGGACAGCCCGCCCCGTAACGCACCACCGGGTCAAACAGCTTTTAGGAGATGCACCCAAAGGGAAAAAATTATCACAATTCATTTAAGTTTGCTAAACATTTCCATTATATCTTTTCTCAGAGTAATTAGGTACACAGGATTTTTTCCCTCTTGCCTCTTGCCTCTTGCCTCTTGCCTCTTGCCTTTCAGCAATTTAGGTATCCCAATTTAAATGCTGAAAAGCTTTTGCGATCGCTAAAAAAATGCGTTCGCGTAGCGGCTCTTTCAGAGCATCGCATTTTTTTACATTACCCCTCAAAAAAAAACTTCTAAAAACCCTTGACAATATAAAATATAATCATTATTATTATATATGTAAATAAAAAACAAAAGGTTCACCTTATGCCATCAGAATTTCCAACAAATTCAGAGAACAATCCAGACGATTATTCCAACAAAAAAATCCGTGTTCAGCACATTTTGAAAGGCTCCCGCAAGGCAATAACTAATACCATGCATACCCTCTATGCACTGGGCTACACCGAAATATCCGAGTGGAGTCCTCTGCAGCCGACGGATGTTCCGGGAGAATTCATAACAATTAGCACCAAGTACTTCAGACTCCGTTAACACGTTAAATTGCTGGGGGGTTTTCCCCCGGCAAAACCATCCGGTTGAGTCGTGTAAGATCACTCACGTTTGGATAGGTTGGAAAACTGAATGACATAAGGTAAATTCCTAGCCGTGGATAGTATTTCTGCGGCTATTTTTTTTGAAGGTTAGCAGGTTATTAGTTTAAAGGTTGAAGGTTAGTTAGTTGAAGGTTATGATGTTGAAGAATAGTAAAAAAGTTGCGTAGGGTGCGTTAGGGACTGGCTTGCCCTGATTTTAACGGTCGCCAGTGTTGGGAGAGCCAGTCCCGTAACGCACCACCGGGTCAAACAGCTTTTAGGAGATGCACCCACAGGGAATAGGGAAAAAATCTGTGTAGCTAATTAATAGGATAACCGCTATAGTTACTAGCAATTAGGCAAAAACTATAATAAACTCCCCATCTCCCCATCTCCCCATCCTCATAAGGGTAGGTTTTTTACAAAGGGGCGAGTAGGTACTTTGATTACGTATAAATTCCTCAAAATATGTATCAAAATACACAATATTTTCCGGGATAATTCTCCCCATTTCCCGCTCTTCCCCTCCTGGGAGGGGTTAGGGGTGGGTTCCGATTCCCGACTCCCGATTCCCGACTCCCGATTCCCGACTCCCGACCCAAATGTAAAAAACCTACCCCTGTGAGATCTCCACACTCCCCATCTCCCCATCTCCCCATCTCCCCATCTCTCCTAATCTGAAGGGGGCAATTCCCGATCGCTCAAGCTTTTTTTACCTGTTCCCGCATAATATTTATATTGTTCAATGATAATTTTCGCCAGCTCAGAAAGGGGTATTTCCTTACCATCAACCTGAGCTTTAACATAAATCTTGAGTGCTTTAATATAAGATAGACCAAGAGCCAGGGTTAGTGCTGCTGCCGTTGAGCCTGATATTGCTCCACCAAGCACGGTGCCTGCACCAGGAATCATTTTGAGTAAATTCGCGACAATTACTTTACCCACTGCAGTCATTCCTCCTGTACCCCCAAGAGCAGATATCACCATGCCCAGAAAAGCTCTTTCAACCGTTAATCCAAAAATGCTAGTGATGTTAGCAATCATTACCGTTTGCATAGTTACCAAGATTGGCGCATCAGAAAACGGAATTGGTGAGGCACCAACCAATGCTGAACCAGTAACGTAACCCGTAACATATTTAAACGCTTCACCTGCTTTTAGTTCAATATTTCTAATCTGTTCTCTCAGAAATGCTTTGCGCTGGGCTTCCGGCAGTAAATTTGCCGTCACTTCTACTAAACGCTCTAAACCATGGGCTGTCACCGTATAATCATCATCGATTGGTTTTGATTGTGCTAGCACTGGAATAATCTGACTAACCGGTAGATTCTTACCCTCTAGGAAAGCAATAAACTCACTACGTTTTTTCGTTAAGGTTTGAGTCAGCACTAAGATAACGGGTACATCTTTTTGTTGCAGGCTCTTTAGCCATTCTTCCTCAATCGGATCCAATCGAGCTGTTTCATGATTAAGGCAATACCACACCACATGAATATGTTCTTTTGCCTCTAGTTTCCTTTGATCATCAATTAGTTTCGAGATATCTCCCCTTACTCGTTCAATCTGTTGAGCTTTAAGTTCTAGCCCTGGTGTATCGTACACTGTAATCGGGCAACCTGTTTTCGTATAACGACGAATGGTTTGAGTAACAGGATAGCCCACTCCAGTTTCTGCCAGACGAGAGCGAAAAATTGTGTTTACTAAAGTACTTTTTCCTACACCGGTTTTACCAATTACTAAAACATTACATTGCTCAACTTTGCTCTGGGCATCTTCATAGGCTTCGCTCATTTTGCCTAACAGTTCATCAAACGAAATGTGCTCTGACATTAGTAGTTTTCTCCTTTAGCAATTACCCAGAAGTATTGAATCCAGCCATAAAATTTTACCAAAATCCCTGATTTTTGTCTATAGCAAAGGGAGTAGGGAGTAGGGAGTAGGGAGTAGGGAGTAGGGAGTAGGGAGTAGGGAGTAGGAAATACGGCATCAAAAATTATCACAATTCCTACACAGATTACTATATCGTTATTGTCACCAGAGCAGGAATATAGCGTTTCTCATATCTATGAGGTGCGCTTGACCCATTAAGAATTAAATTCGCCACGGGTCGCACCTGAGGTACACAATATTTTTTCCCTCTTGCCTCTTGCCTTCCCCTCCTGGGAGGGGTTAGGGGTGGGTTCCTGCTCCGAAGTCCCTATTCCCTATTCCCTATTCCCTATTCCCTATTCCCCCAATTATAATGATACTTAATCGACATAATGTTCGATAAAGTTCCTAAGTTCCTTCACATTAAATTCCTTAGCAAATTGAAATATCACCTTAGCAAATGGGACAAATTTAGCATCTAATTCTTCCAGCTTTTTTGCTTCTTTTCTGATTTCAAACACATTACCTTTCTTAGCAAACTCATAAAGTTGGAGCAGCACATCGGATGGGGGAGGCACAATGGCATCTAGGTTGATTTCTTCAGCTCCAGCATCTATTATAGTTTCTGGTTTTGGTATGAAGTCTTCATACACCCATTCCAGTTGCAAATGCTGTTTTAATTTTTCCAGTAATTCTGCTACGTCCACTGGTTTAGGAATAAAATCATCGCAGCCTGCAGTCCAACTCTCTTGCTTGTCTAACTCATAAACACTGGCAGATGAAGCAATAATCAACAGATCTTTAAATTTATCTGATGAGCGCAGACGTCGCATCATTTCCAAGCCATCCATCACCGGCATCACCAAGTCAGTAATAATTAGATCAGGGTTACATTCTGTGGCTTTTTCCAAACCCTCAACGCCATTACTGGCCTCCAACAGCTCAAATCCTAGAGGTTGTAACACATTCACAATTACAGAGCGATTCTCCCATTTGTCATCTACTACTAGGATTTTTTGTGGTTTACCCTGATACCCTATAATGGTTTTGGTAGAGGCTTGCTTAGTCTCAATCACAGCTGTGGTAATGGGTAACTCTAAATCGATAGAGAAAATGCTACCTTGGGCATAAGTACTCTCAACATTGATACAACTTCCCATCAACTTGATAATTGTTTGGCTAATCGCTAATCCCAGTCCAGTACCTTGAGCACGATTATAAACATCCCCCACCTGTTCAAAGGGCAAAAATATTTTTTCCAGTTGTTCTGGGGTCATCCCAATCCCAGTATCTTTAATGATAAATCGAACTATGACTAGGGGGGATTGGGGAGTAGAAAGTGCTTGGTGGTTACTGATAAGTTCTACCTTAAAGGTGACTCCGCCATGGTCAGTAAACTTAATGGCATTGCCCAAAAGATTAAGCAGAACTTGTCGCAATCGTTTGCCATCAGCCAGGATACCGTCTGGCAGATGGGATGAGGGTTGATAAATAAAAGCAATCTGCTTTTGCTGGGCTTTGACGCGGCACATTTCTACAACTTCTTTCAAAAAGGACGGCAAATGAATTTCTGTCGGAAACAGTTCCATTTTCCGAGCTTCGATTTTGGATAAGTCTAAAATGTCATTAATCAGATGGAGCAGATAGTTGCCACACTGATAAATAAGATTGATCTGGTCTTTTTGTTTAGCAGTTATCTGTGGATCCCGTTGCAGAATTTGGGCATAACCCAAAATGCCATTGAGGGGAGTACGCAATTCATGACTCATATTAGCCAGGAATTCACTTTTGGCGTTATTAGCCTGATCAGCCGCTTCTTTAGCTGCTTTGAACTCAGCTGTACGTTCCTCAACCCGGATTTCCAGTAAAGCATTGGTTTTTCGCAGTTCTGCTTCAATTCGCCTACGCCCAGCTAGATAAACTAGACCATAGCTAAATCCAAAGCAGGAAACACCAGCAAATAACAGCCAATAGCGGTAGTGATGGATAACTTGACCCAGAGTCACTTTTCCCCAATCTTCGTAGGGACGAACCCGCAGATTGCGTAAGGTTTCGTGACAAGGTTGGTAGTTGGCCGGGATGGTCCAGCCGTGATAAAGACCAGCTTTGGCCGCTGGGTGCTCAGAAGGCATGGTAATTAATGCGATCGCAACCTCTTCCGCTAACTCCATTGGGGTATGGGGTAGTGTGGAAAAGGGCCATTCTGGATAAAGTTTAGTACTCAGAGCAAAAGGGAAAGTGTCCTGATATTGAGTTTGCTGATTCAGGATCACAAAGTCATCTAGATTAATTTTGCCCTCCTGTGCCATACGTTCCAGGGTATCAGTGCGGACAGTGCCAGCATCGACAATACCATCACGAACAGCGTAGACCACTGCGTCATGGCTACCACCAAAGTGGAGCCCTGGAAAGTCACGGTAGGGGTTAACTCCAGCTTCTAACAGAGTTTCCCATGCCATTTGCCAGCCCCCAAAGGCAATTTCACTGACGGCTATAAAGGTTTTACCCCGTAAATCCTTTAAATCCTGGATATCATTGCGGTCAGCATGACGCAGGATAACCGCTCCAAATTGGGTGTAAGACTTGCCTAGGCGTAGATTTTTTAGGGTGGCAATTCGTCTTGCCCCATAAATCCATTCCAACTCTACATACATTCCAGGGTTAGGCAACACAAAGTCCACCTCCTGGTTAGCTATTATTTCTTCGAGGGTATCAAACTCTAGTGGTACAAGTTGGAAAACATAGCCGGAAATCGTGTCACTGAGATAGTCTAGGGTCGGTTGCCATTTTGCCTTAGTATGGTCAACACCCCGAATTGCCATCACTCCCACCTTAACAATCTTTACCTGTGAATTCATTCTTTGTCCTGTTCCATCTACAGGTTCCTGAGCAAGAGTAATCCCTGGGGCAGTCGATGCTATTGCTGATGCTATGACTGATAATCCTATGCCTATAATCAGGCTAGATTTAATTAAGAAATAAAGACGAATCATAGTATAGTACTTTTCAATTATGTGAGATACAAAGTTTTCGGTTTTAGGGAGTCGGGAGTCGGGAGTCGGGAGTCGGTGTAAGAACATTTAATGTCCCTCATAACTATGAGAAACACTATATATCTTTTCCGGTTAATAAATTCTAGTTTTAATTCATCAATACCTATTTCCTTCATTAATTAATAATTAACAGGCTGAATATAGCGTTTATATCATGTCCGGATAATTACCCTTAATAAAAATCTCCCCATCTCCCCATCTCCCCATCTCCCCATCTCCCCATCTCCCCATCTCCCCATCTCCCCATCTCCCCACACTTCCCACACTTCCCTCTCTTTCCCGATTCCCGATTCCCGATTCCCGATTCCCCATTCCCGATTCCCTATTCCCGATTCCCGCTTCCCGATTCCCGACTCCCGCTTCCCGATTCCCTGCGCTATACTAATTATTTTCAAGATACTTTTCTATCAATAGTCTAATTTTTGGTAATTTAAATTCATTAGCATAATTCGATATAGTCTGAGCAAAGGGAACAAATTTATCATCTAGTTGAGGTATTGGCTGATACACCCACTCTAACTGCAAATATTGCCCTAAGAAAACTTGATTGGTAGCTTGCACTACAGACAAACCATCTACTATTCTTCTAAAAGGTGGACAGAAGTCGTTTTTTTTCACGGACGTATTACCTATGGTTGACTATTTTATCCAAGCTACAGAACGCCCTTGGATGAGCATTTATTTAAGAATCCTCGCCTTTGTCTTTGCCTATGGCGCGATTGTCCACTTTGGTAATATAGCAGGTTTTGGGGAAATGCCGTGGTTAGAAACACCTTTAATCTGGAGAATTGGCGATGTTTTCTATGGCATCCTCGATACAGCAGCCGTGATTGGACTAGGAGCACGAAAATTGTGGGGCATTGGATTATGTTTACTTGGAATTCTCTCTCAGTTTATTATTTACACAGTATTTATCGATTATTTTGCCTCCACCCCTGAGCAAAGACAAACCATCTACGGTATTTTGGGAACTGAAGCAATTTTAGTGCTGATATTGACTACATTATTCCTGTTAAGAAAGTAATTTTTTTTCTAACTAAACAATGTCAGCTATCAGCTATCAGCTTTGATGGGCAAATCCCCAGACTTTAAATTATCATTAATATCTCAATCTTAAATTGAGCCGTTCCCGTAGCGTGGCCATAGGCCTGCATAGGTTTATTTTAAGCTGACTGCTGACTGCTGACTGCTTACGGCACCTCTTGATCAACCCACTCTAATTGTAAATACTTCTCCAATAATGCCAGTAATTTCTGCTTTAGCAACAATATATATCACAGGTAAGGTGACATCAAACCAAAATGTTGAACCTTGGCATAATTGACTTTTAACGTTTATTTTACTTCCCATCAATTTAACGATTTGCTGACTGATAGCTAAGCCTAAACCCGCTCCAGCTATCCGAAGCTGGGTATCCCCTACTTGTTCAAAGGGTTGGAATATTTTATCTAACTGTTGAGGACTGATTCCTATCCCAGTATCGATCACCTCAAAGCGAATCTTCCGAGAATGGATGTTAGAATATCCCCCTTGAATGCTTTTGTTGGAAGACTGAGAGATTGCTAAGATAGGGTTTTGTTTCTCAATGACTCCTCTTGGTCGTGAATTCTCTATCTGTATACTTCCCCTTCTGTAACTCAGAAGTAAGGCGTTGCTGAATTAAGGAATGAATGCGCGATCATCTGGTTTTATTACAGCCCCCTAAATCCCCCGAGCGAGGGATTGCTCGCTCGGGGGACTTTGAGAGTTTTGTTCCCCCCAGCGAGGGATTGCTCGCTGGGGGGTTAGGGGGGCAAAACCATACCCATAATCAGCAACGCCAGAAGTAACACCACAAAATGGAACTAAAGCAATTTTCGGCTCTTGAGTTATGCCAAATGCTTTGAATCATGAAAACAGCTCTAGCAACACCATGCAAGATATCAAATCTATTTCCCTAGCAATTTTACTATTGGCTTCGGTTCTATATCTGCCAAGCTGCAACCTCACTGGGGCTAAGAACAACTCCAACTCAACTAGTAGCTCTCCTACTAAAGTTTTAGATCAAACCCCTGATAGTCGTCTGGTGGAGGAATTGACAACTAGCTATCTCAACAAAACCCCAGCTAGAGCAGTTGCGACTAAGCTAACCTTTGAACAAGCTCAGGCTTTGCAAGACCAATTTGTACAACAGTTGAGCTCTAGTTTAGGAAACGTTGTAGGTTACAAAGCCGGACTGACTAATCCTGCTGCTCAAGAGCGCTTCAAAGTCTCTGAACCCTTACGAGGTGTACTTCTCGAAAAAATGTTGCTCAAAAGTGGAGCGGTTGTCCCTGCCAACTTTGGTGCTCGACCTGTATATGAAGGAGACTTAATGGTTAGAGTTGGTAGCGATGAAATTAATAGTGCTACTACCCCTAAGGAAGCTTTAGCTGCTCTTGATGCCGTCATTCCCTTCATGGAACTACCAGATTTAGTTTATGACCCAAAAGTGAGTCTTAATGGCACTGCTTTGGCAGCCATTAATGTCGGTGCTCGCTTGGGAGTTTTAGGAACACCGATTCCTTTATCTGCTACCCCTGATTGGGAAGAACGATTAAAAAATATCAAGATTGTAATGGTAGATAAGGCTGGCAATCAGTTAGCTGTTGGTAAAAGTAGTGCTTTATTAGGGAATCCGTTACAGGTAGTACTTTGGTTAAAAGATTCTTTGAAGGCATCAGGTAAAGTTTTGAAGAAAGGCGATTTACTGTCTTTAGGCTCCATGACTCCCCTAGTTCCTGTTAAATCTGGTACTACTATTCGTGCTCAATATATTGGATTAGATCCAAAAGACAAGGTAGAAATATCCGTTAGTTTTGAGTAATATTAAGTCCGGTATAACAAAGGGAATAGGGAGTAGGGAGTCGGGAGTCGGGAGTCGGGAGTCGGGAGTCGGGAGTCGGGAGTCGGGAGTAGGGAGTCGGGAGTAGGGAGTCGGGAGTAGCGATGTATCGCTTTTACAATTAGGCAAAAAGTCTAAGAAACTTCCCATACTTCCCACACTTCCTAGACTTCCCATTCTTTTTTACAAATATGAGATGCACCCTATCTAATCAGTTTACCGAACTGCGAAATTTGCCGTAACCATAGCCAACCTAAGACGCTGCCAATGGCATAATAGAGGAAATCCCACCATACAAAGGTAGTTCCTAAGAGAAATTTACCGATTAAGGAAGCACGAATCGGTGCTAATATAGGGGTTTGCCAAAGTTGTAATAATTCTATGGCACAGGTAACGCTAAAAACTCCTAAGGTAATTCGGGTTATTGCTTGGGGATTGGGGATAATAAAAAATATCAATAAACACCAAAAAATCTCATAAAAAATATCACCAGAGTAGTCATGAACCCATTTTTCTCCAAGACCAGAGTAGTATTTGGAAAAAATCCCTAATGGTGTAATAATCAATAGGGATAGGATAATCAGCCAGCGTTGAGGAGTAATTTTTAATAGTTTAGTCATTAGCGGATTAGACAAATGATTTGAGTGCTGAGGCGTCAGTGGGTCAGTTGTGAGTTATGAGTTGTGAGTTATGCCAAATCCCTTACATCGATGGGGAAAACCAATAACTTTGCTGCTGTTGTGGTTAGCTGTACAGTTAGTCATCAAGCAAGGGGTGATGGCGACACCGGCAGCAGTTGAAGTAGTTGAGGAACCGAAATCCTTTGGAGACAAGATTTGTCCTGCTAACTTAACTACAGCCATTGATGCCATAATCAGTCGTCCGGAATTTATGCGATCGCGTTGGGGCATTTTGATTCAACCCTTAGCCGACTCAGCTCCCCTCTACAGTCTTGAATCAGAACGTTTCTTTATCCCAGCATCCAATATCAAACTCTTTACCACAGCAGCAGCGTTACGTCAACTAGGTGAGCAATACCGGATTCGCACACCGGTTTATGGTACTGGCACTAGCCCCTATTTGACGTCCTTACGAATTGTGGGACAAGCAGACCCAAGCTTAAGCAATACCCAGTTAACAGATGTGGCACAACAACTAAAGGGTCAAGGGGTAAGGTTGGTGCAACAGTTAATTGTAGAAGATGGCTATACTCCCTATGGTATTATCAATCCAACCTGGGAGTGGAGCGATAGTTATCTATACTATGGCGCTTCGGTTAATCGACTTATTCTCAATCAAAATACTGTTGGACTAACCCTATTGCCCCAACAGCCTGGTAAACCATTGCGCGTTAGTTGGAGTGATGGGGTAGCGGCTAGACAGTGGCGTGTGGATAATCGTGCTGTTACGGGTAAGGCGGGAATACCATACTCAGTGGAAATAATGGGAGTTTTAGGTGAGCCGGTGTTAGTGATTAACGGTCAACTGGCAGCAGATGCTGCACCAGACTTCTGGGGGTTAGCAGTTCGTGACCCAGCCGATTATTTCCTGGAGTCCTTCCGCCGTATCCTGGAAGCTGAGGGAATTGCGGTGATTAAGGCACTGGTAAAAGACAGTTCAGCTGAGATGGTCAGATCATCAGATCAGGGGATGGGAAGAGAGGTTAATAATAGATTGCCTTCTAATGTTAATAATACAGAAATAACCAATACACAAACAACCACAGAGTTGGCAGCAGTAGAATCTCTTCCGTTAGCGCTATTGTTAAAGGAAATCAATCAGCAGAGTAATAATTTGTATGCTGAGGCATTATTGCACCAGCTGGAGACAGAGGAAAGGAGTGAGTCTAGCCCTAAGTTTGGTCTGGTAGCGGTTCAACAGAGCTTAACGGAGTTAGGGGTTGACCCAAAAAGCTATAGTATGGCTGATGGGTCTGGGCTATCTCGCCATAATTTAGCTAGTCCGTTTGCGATCGCACAAACTCTGAGACTGATGGCACAAACCCCATTAGCTCAGGTTTATCGAGAATCCTTGGCTACGGCTGAGGTTAGTGGAACTTTACGCGATCGCTTTCGTGATACCGCAGCTGTTGGTAAGCTCCAGGCTAAGACTGGTACATTAAGTGGTGTCTCAGCCTTATCAGGCTATCTTGATATTCCTGACTATCAAACCTTGGTATTGAGTATTCTGGTAAATCAATCTGACCAATCTGCTGCTAAACTCCGTAATGCTATTGATGAAATTGTTCTATTATTGACTCGCTTGGGTTATTGCTAAGTGTTGAGTGTTGAGGGGTAGCAACGGTTGAACATTTTTCGCAGCCCAACCCTCCCTCCCCGGGCCCGGTTTTCCCACGCCCGCTGACTCTTAGCCCTACTCCCTATTCCCTATTCCCTATTCCCGCGCAACCCAGAACGAAAGTACTTCAGCCAATTGAGAAATGCTGTAATTATGAAACCCCTGGAAATTCCCCCAGACCCTACACCCAAGACCCTAAACCAGGGTTCAACCAAGTCTCCAATTCAAATCTGTATCACATTAGGAACTCGTCCGGAGGCAATTAAGTTAGCTCCAGTGATTCTTCAGTTCCAACGCTCTGGTAAATTTAAGACTCAGGTGGTGTTAACGGGTCAGCATCGGGAAATGGTAGACCAGGTGATGGGGATGTTTGACCTGAGGGCGGATCGGGATCTAGAAATTATGCAGCCCAAGCAAACTCTGACCGATATTACTTGTCTTAGTTTACGGGGGTTAGAGGAATTATTTCAGGAATTGCAGCCCCAGTTAGTAGTTGTGCAGGGGGATACCACTACGGCCTTTGCTGCGGCCTTGGCAGCGTTTTACCAACGTATCCCGGTGGGTCATGTCGAAGCCGGATTGCGCACCAATGATTTGTTTAATCCCTATCCAGAGGAAGCCAATCGACGGCTGATTTCTCAGATTACTCAATTACATTTTGCCCCCACTCCCCTGGCAGTAGAGCATTTGCAGGGGTCTGGGGTCACTGGCGCAATTCATAAAACTGGGAATACGGTGATTGATGCCCTGTTGATGGTGGCTGAGCGGGAACCAGTGTGTGAGGTTCCGGGTTTAGATTGGGAAGGATACCGGACGATTTTAGCAACAGTACACCGTCGGGAAAACTGGGGGAAACCACTGGAGGATATAGCCCAGGGGTTCCTCCATATTTTAGATAAGTTCCCAGATACAGCGTTATTGTTACCTCTCCATCGCAATCCTACGGTCAGGGAACCCCTAAGGGCAATGTTAGGTGACCATGAGCGGGTATTTTTAACAGAACCACTGGATTATGTGGAATTGGTAGCAGCGATGCAACGGTGTTATTTAGTCATGACTGATTCTGGCGGATTGCAGGAGGAAGCACCGAGTTTGGGTAAGCCAGTGCTGGTATTGCGTAAGACCACGGAACGACCGGAAGCGATCGCAGCTGGGACTGGGAAGTTGGTAGGGACTGACCCAGAGCAGATGGTGGGGGCGGCAAGTTTGTTATTGAGTGATTCAGTAGCTTATCAGGGGATGGCAAATGCCATTAATCCCTTTGGGGATGGTCGTGCGGCGGAGCGTATAGTAAAGATTGTGGAGGATTACAGGAATCCCCGATACCCGAAAGCCCCGCCTCTTTAGAGCGGGGATGAAGGGTCGCAGCGGTCTTTAGCCGCCGTGAAAAATATTTTCAGAATAATCCGGGATTTTATTCTAGATGTTGTAGAATAAAGTATAGAGCGGTGAGGTCGATAACCGGTGATCATTCTAGAATTTAAAGCCTACGGAAAGACGAGTCAATATTCTGCGATCGATGAAGCTATTCGGACGGTAAAATTCATTCGTAATAGCTGTATCCGTCTATGGATGGACAATAAAGGGATAAACAATTTTGATATGAGTAAATACAGTAAAGTACTAGCTCATCAGTTCCCTTTCGCTAATGAACTAAACTCAACAGCTCGTCAGGCTGCCTCTGAAAGAGCATGGTCATCGGTTGTTCGATTCTTTGATAATTGCAAGAAGAAGGTGCCCGGGAAGAAAGGTTTTCCTAAGTTCCAAAAGCATTGTAGATCGGTTGAGTATAAGCAATCAGGATGGAAATTGTCCCCTGATAAAAAGTCAATCACCTTTAGTGACAAGAAAGGAATAGGGAGACTGAAGCTCAAGGGTACCTGGGACTTGTGGCGTTTTGACAAGAAACAGATTAAGCGAGTCCGTATAGTAAAAAGAGCAGATGGTTACTATGTCCAGTTCTGCGTCTCTATTGAGGTGAATGAACAGTTAGAGCCATCTAAGTTAACTATCGGGTTAGATGTAGGACTGAAAGAGTTTTACACTGATTCTAATGGAAACTCTGAACCTAATCCTAGGTTCTACAGAAAAGGAGAGAAACGGTTAAAATTTCATCAACGTAGGGTTTCTCGCAAAAAGAAAGGCTCTGCCAACCGTAAGAAGGCTATTGATAGACTGGGTAGACATCATCTTAAAATAAGTAGACAACGTGAAGAGCACGTCAAGAGACTGGCGCGCTGCGTAATCCGATCTAACGATTTGGTCGCCTACGAAGATTTAAGAGTAAAGAATTTAGTTAAAAATCACTGTCTTGCTAAGTCTATTAATGATGCAGGTTGGTATCAATTTAGGAAGTGGTTAGAGCACTTTGGCAAAAAATTTGGGCGGGTCACTGTTGCGGTGAATCCTGCCTATACCAGTCAAAATTGCTCTGAGTGCGGCGAAGTAGTTAAAAAATCATTATCAACCAGAACTCATGTCTGTGAATGTGGGTGTGAACTTGATAGAGACCACAATGCTGCAATCAATATCCTAAAGAGAGCCTTGGGTACGGTGGGGCACACCGGAACCTGGGTTTTAGACCCAGTAAACGCTTCGGGAGATTTGGCCTCTACTGTTCTTGGTTCCGACCAGGTTCAGCAAGCCGAATCGTTGAACGAAGAATCCCCGCGTCTTTAGACCGGGGAGTGTCAATTTGGTTGTAATCCCCCAATCAGACTTAGTGGGCAATAACCGAGTTGTCTGCATATTAGCTTCCCGGTTAGCCCAATTTTATATAGGTTTGCCCTGTCAGGATGACAACCCAAGTAAGTCTATTCAAGTGAGTCTATTAAGGAGAGCGGAACATCATAATTTTTTTTGCCCCCTAGCGCAAAGTAATAGAGCTTTTCGCCTTCGAGGGAGAACCGATGGCGATACCTTTTCAGATGATAAAGATCCAAAAATTCTGAGAAGATCAGTTTCCGAATCAGCTGTGAAAATCCAGAATTATCACTTGAATCAAGGAAGGTTTCTTTGATATTAAAGGAAACCCAGGCATTTTCGCTAATTACATTAAAGGCTTCCAAGAAAGCCTTTGCTGGTATGTCACCGAACCCAAGTGCTGCTACTGAAACCAGGCAGTTAGGTGACCAAGAATTGAGTTCATCACGATCTTTATCACTGAGATTGCAGAAATCCATCACATAGAATTCATCGTAGATTCCGGGACGATCTCGCTCAGTGGCAGCCTGGGCTTCGGGAATAATATCAACTCCGATTAGCCGTGAGACTCCGTGTTGTTTCAGCTTTTCACCAACTATCCCGTTTCCTGCCCCAAGATCAAGTACCCGAAGCTCGTTGAGGCTCTGGTCCCCTTGAGAGACAGCAGACTCCAGGATATCCACTACAATTGACGGAGACTGGCACTTCAGACGCTCATATACAACCTGCTCGTATAATTCAGGAACTTCGAATATCCGCTCATAGTCATGTAGACGGATCTTCTCCCTGGATTCTCCATTAACAAGGTAAAAATAGACTTGATCTTGGCCAAGCTCTCGAACATTTGTAGGTGGAAATTGGATTTTATGCTTCTTCATCACTTTCAAGATTCCTTTCAGTTTGAACCCAGATAAAAACGAATTGTGAACGGTACAGGAGCCTAACAGCCAATGTCAGCGGCACAAGACCAACTCAAGGCTTACCCAAAGACTCTAGATATAGAGTTTAGTTAACTTGCTTTTCCAGACCTACTATGCCAAAATGCTACTTAAAACAAATCCCAAGATAGTTATACCTAGATTTTAAACTTCCCCATGCTAAATAATAGGAAGGTTAATAGGGTGAGACCCCACATTTTCCAAGGGAGCACACACAAAAAGATTGTCCAAAATTGCCTAACAATAGTTTTGGACATCCTAGGTAGGAAGGAATTTAACCTAATAGGTGTTAAGCAAGAGCCCGTATTACTAATTACGTCAATTCATCCCTTCCAACAAAGTTTGTACCTTACCATCTGGGTGTAGCAGCACCCGAATTTTTGGTATACCTTCCCCTTCTAAAGGGGAAACAAAGGATTCACCGATCAGAGGTATGGGGGCATTGTCTATATAGGTTTTGGCTGCTTGCCCAAGGGGAATTATACGTCGGATTGTACCATTATTATTTAACCACAAACTATAGTTCAAGGTTTTCTGTAGCCCTTCAGGAGGTTGCCAGCGCTCCTGGAAATATCGTCTGGCTTCTGCTACCTGAGAAATCTTATCAAACAGGGTATGTTGAGATATCTGATTGGCAACGGTAGGCTCGGATGGGTTTAAAGAATCAGAAACAGGGCTACTCGGGACATTCAGTCCAGGCACAGCTTGATCGATAACAGAGCTACTCGGGACATTCAGTCCAGGCACAGCTTGATCAATAATTCTAGAGGTAGAAGAACCTCTCTGGAGACTGGACACATTCTGTTGAGGAGCAGGGATGGCTTGAACCGCCACATTAGTAGTAGAAGAAGTAGAAGTAGAAGAAATCGAAGCAGTAGAAGTAGAAGAAATCGAAGACTCAACGTCAGGGATTACCACTGTTTCTGTGGGGATCGATAGACTTTCTCTAGAGGAATCCTGAGTTGCCACGTCAGTAGGAGAGGGCGCTGGTTTAATCACTGGCAATTCTGACACAGTTTGTACTACAGCGATGGGACTGGGTGGAGTTGGTTTGGGTTGGGTATTTGCCTTAGCAGTAGGTACATTAGTTTTACTAGCCTCAGAAACAGGTGCCTCACCGTTACTAGCCCCAGGAGCAGCAGCAGGACTAACAGCAGAACTAGCTACAGGACTAGTAACAGAAGTAGCTACAGGACTAACAGCAGAACTAGCTACAGAACTAGCAGCACTCAGTTTGGGAGAGTCTGGTGTCCTAGCTGGAGCAGGAACAATCTTGAGCATCGGACGTGAATTCGGGCGTGAAGCTATTGCTGGCGCAGTGCGTACTGGTGGTGGAGAGGGTGGCTTAACGGGAGGCGGTGGCGGAGTGCGTACTGGTGGAGAGGGTGGCTTAAGGGGAGGCGGTGGGGGTAACTTGGTTCCTGGGGACAGACGGGGTGGTACCGATGGAGTTGGGATGGGAGTGCTCGGTGCTGGGGGTACCTGGGAGATGGCTCGCTTTTTCCCAATCTTGCTGGACTCTAATGCTGTTGTTGGGACTTCTGTGGTTAGTGTTTTCCCTTGTTCAACAGGCTGAGGTTTCTCAAGCAACTTAATCACTGCCGCTGTTACACCCACTGCCAACACCATCGATGCTGCTGTACGCATCCAAGCGGATGATTCTGGTTTCCAACTGGGCTGATTGAGTTTTGGTAGGGATACTACTTCAGCCGCATATTCATCCAAAGCGGTAGCTAAATCAAACAGCTGTGTAGCACTTAAATCAACCACTGACCCAGATTCTTCATTAGCCAGCTTACCCAGAAACAGGCTATGGCTCAGTAACCCTTTCGATTGCAGATGGATTGGCTGAGTTGGAACTGCTGTGGCATTTTCTGCCTGAGGGGTTGGAAGAGTTAGGACAGTCAAGGGAGTAACCTCAGCCGATCGCGTAGCGTGGCCTACGGCCTTAGAGTTTCCAGAGGCAACCAGTTGGTTTGGGGACGGCTCAAGGAAGTGCTGAACATAGCCATCTACCGCTTCATACAACACATCTAAATCCTCTGCGTTGCCTCGTAACGTTACCTGTTGTTCTTCTGGCTTGCGGGGGTCATCAAAACGCAACTCAAACCGCAACTTCTTCACCACAGATTGTCCCACCCAGCGGGATAAGGGTGAGCGGTTTGCCCAAATTGATAGGGTACAGGTAGGAGGAGTGTAACGTCGTAGGACTATGTTAGTCATTGGTGATTATTTATTAGTCATTTGTTAATTGTTAATTGTTAATCGTTAATCGTTAATCGTTAATCGTTGATTTCTATAGCATTTCCCAAGAAATCATAAAACCCAATACTGATTTATCATAACACCAAAAAATCCTCTGCTCTCTTTCCTAATGTTCTCTGTTTACTGTTCCTATTCCGTTCTTTAATCAATTTTTTATCAAAAATGCTATAGCGTTTATCATAGCTATGAGGTACACATAATTTTTGACCATTTATGAGTTACCTACTCTCTACTCCCTACTCCCTATTCCCTATTCCCTACTCCCTACTTCCTAAAAACCAGGATTTTGTACCTCACCCAATTGATAAATGCTAGATATTTTCCTGGATGCAATCCTTAAGATACTTTACCTAATAAGGCTAACCATAAACGCTGATGACCTTTTGCTCCACTATAGAAGAGTAATTTGATTAATAGTTTAAGAGCCAGTTGCTTTAGACTATCAGTTGATACCTTTTCTTCTTGGGTCATCCGTTCTCGGTAAGTGTTATTAAAGTTGTCTAAATAATCTCCCAATAAAGCAGCACGATGAGGTTCACTGTTTTGTTGTGTCATTTGTTCGAGTAAAGCCACCGCACGACGGATTAGTTCTTGATGGTCTTTAGCCAAGTGACAGATGATTAAAACTAGCGATCGCGCTTCCTCCACATCCAGCTTTTTCCGTCCTCCTGAACTTTTGCGCAGGGGATTAGACTGACGCAGACGCCACAATGCTACTCGGTCTGTGATCATTGACTCTAAATTTAATTCAGCAGCAGCTTGCAGCATCTCCTCTGAGCCAATACCTGCTAGAGCTTCTAGACTAAGCAAGACTAAATCTAGCTGGGTTTTGATATTATCGAGATCGATTGAGTCTGCGGCTTGACTCAGAGGCAAATCCTCCCAAGCAGGAGGTGATTTTGGCATCTTGACAGTGGAAACCATAATTTTATTTTACTAAAGCAAATCCGGTTTACCCGTCGCTGTTACAGGTTTGGAAACAGGACTACGAAAGATTAAGGTATGTTTCCTGCTGGTAAAGCTTTGGTTAAAGGTTATCTGGTTGAAGGTTGAAGGTTAGTAAGGTTATCTGGTTGAATGTTGAATGTTGAATGTTGAATGTTGAATGTTTAAGGTTGAATGTTTAAGGTTGAATGTTTAAGGTTGAATGTTTAAGGTTGAATGTTTAAGGTTGAATGTTTAAGGTTGAATGTTTAAGGTTCAAAAATGCATTGTAACCTGCTAACCTGCTAACCTGCTAACCGGTTAACCGGTTAACCTGCAACCTGCTAACCTGCTAACCTGCTAACCTACTAACCTGCTAACCTGCTAACCTGCTAACCTGCTAACCTGCTAACCTATTTAAGGTAAGCAACGGTAACACCAGTCCCACCCTCAGATTGTTCGGCTAGCTTAAAACGCTCCACGAGAGGGTGCTGTTCCAAGAAAGCGTGGACACCTTGTCTTAATCGACCAGTTCCTTTGCCATGAATAATCCAGAGTACTCCAAACTCTATCGCCTTAGATATTGCTTGGTCGATGTCAATCTCTGCATTAGCTACCCGACTTCCTCGAATATCAATGGTATTTTTCGAGGTGCGCACAGCCGTTGCTGGCGGCGAGACTGGGGTTGGGGCTGGAGCTGGTTTTGATGTAGTTTTTACCACATTTTCGGGTTTTTGTCCATCCAACGATTCCACATCTGCCAGGGCAACGGTCATTTTCATTAAGCCAAAGCGTACCGTTAGCTCCCCATTATCGGCGGCGCTGATTATCTCGGCTGTCTGATTCAATCGGGGGATGCGAATGCGATCGCCCACTTTGGGACGGAATCCTGGTTTTGGCTTAGGAGGCGGTGCGGCTGGGATTTGACGCTGGGCAATCTCCTTAAGAGCGTTTGTGGCTTTTTGGGCATTTTGAGCGGTTTGGGAGCCTTGCTGCAACTGCCGAATCACTTGGGCAATTTCTTTCTTAGCTTGTGCGATCGCATCTTGCACAGACCGTTCCTGGGAAAGCTTCAATTCCCGTTCCCGCTCCTGCAAAAGTTTTGCCCGTTCAGAGAGTTCCTGATGGAGAGATTCAGCTTGTTGCAGTAACTGATTTGCCTGTTGGGCTTTAGTTTCCTGAGTGCGCCGTTGAGCTTCTAAACCTGCAATTACCTCATTCACATCTTCCGAAGCTCCCCCCAAAAGGGTTTGAGCCTGATCCACCACCGATGGGTTTAACCCTAAGCGTCTAGCAATGCTCAAGGCATTGGAGCGACCGGGAATACCCCACAATAGACGGTAAGTGGGTGACAGGGTTTGGTCATCAAACTCCACCGAGGCATTCTCAAACCGCTCGTCTTGATATTTTAGTGCTTTGAGTTCCCCATAATGCGTAGTCGCAATGGTTAATTGTGTGGTGTTTGCTAGGTATTTCAGTAATGCGATCGCTAAAGCACTGCCTTCTGCGGGGTCAGTCCCTGCTCCTACTTCATCTAATAGTACGAGTGACGCACGAGGAGTTGTTCGCGTAGCGTGGCCTTTTGGCCAAGGTTCTTCAAGGTTGGCAGGTTGAATGTTGTCTGGTTGTTCGCGTAGCGTGGCCTTTTGGCCAAGGTTATCTGGTTGTTCGCGTAGCGTGGCCTTTTGGCCAAGGTTATCTGGTTGTTCGCGAAGGACTTTCAACCTACCAACCTGAAACTCTTGAGAACCTCCAACTTTCAACCTGTCAAGCTGTAACTCTTCTTTTGGGGTAGTTATCGCCTCAATAATCCGACTAATCCGGCGAATGTGACCCGAGAAAGTGGATAAACTCTGTTCTATAGACTGCTCATCCCCAATATCTGCCAGAATTTGCTCAAACCAAGGCAGTTCTACTGGTTCCCTTGCTGGCACAAATAAACCGGCTTTTGCCATCAGTGCCGCTAAACCAAAAGTTTTCAACGTAACGGTTTTACCGCCAGTATTGGGACCGGTAATAGCAACTACCCGAATGTAGGACTGAATCTGGACATCAATCGGAACCACTGATGTGCCTTGTTCATGTTTTTGCTGCCAAACTAGCAGAGGATGGCGCAGTTGCCGTAGAGTAATGCTTTCATTCTGATTGCGGTCAATGAATCTAGGGGGATTGGCTTCTAACCACAGACTATACCTAGCCTTAGCGGTAGCTAAATCCAGGGTAGTTGCTACAACCAGCAACCGTTCCAAGTCTGGCTTAACTGCTGCTACTTGTTGGCTCAAGGCACGACGTACTGCTTCCGCTTCCACTTGTTCTTGCCGCCGCTGGGTCCGCAGTTGATTGCCTAACCCAACAATGGACTTCGGTTCCACGTATAGGGTAGCACCGGTGCTAGAGGTATCGTGAACAATACCAGGAATAGAATCTTTCTGGGGAGCTTTAACCGGGAGTACAAACCGATCAGCCCGTTGAGTAATTAACTGTTGCTGTAATGCCCCCCCTTTACGCTGGACAATCCCCTGGAGGATTTCATAAATTCGGTCTCGCAATGATTTAATCTGAGTCCGAATGCCTGCCAGTTTGGGGGTTGCCCGGTCAGCTACATCCCCCCGGTCATCGATACAACGGTGAATTTCTTGTTCAAGTTCTGGGTAAGTGCGGCTGTCAGCCACCAGTTCCTTCAGAATTGGGACATCCTCTTGGTCTTCAATAAACCGCCGTAGACGCCTCACACCAGCTAAGGTTGTTGCGATCGCTAATAGTTCCTCACCAGACAAAATGCCTTGGAGCTCTGCTCTATCAAGAGATTCACCAATATCTTGAATGCCGTCAAAGGTTAGTCCTGTGTCTAAACTAGTTTCCAGTTGGTAAGCTTCTTTGGTTTGGGCTAGCAGGTCTAGGCTTTCCCGTTGAGTTGCTGGGGGGTGGAGATAACGAGCCGCAAAGGCTCCCAGCTTAGTAGCCGCAAAGGTAGCCAGGTGTTGGCACAGGCGGGACCATTCCAGTAGTTCTAAGGTTTCAGATTGAATCAAGGCTCAGAGACAAACGCATACCTCAATTGTATTATCCTATAATTCGGTTAGTAGTGGGAAAGTTTTGCTAGATCAAATTACCAATTATCAATTAAGTAAGTATTGAGCAGTCAGCGGTGAGCTTTTAGCTCACCCGTGCGCGTTCAGCCGTCAGCTTATTTTATTCACAAGCTGTCTCGTTCCCGTAGCTTGGCCTACGGCTAATGGCTGATAGCTGATAGCTGATAGCTGATAGCTGATAGCTGATAGCTGATAGCTGATAGCTGATAGCTTACCTAATTACTAATTGCCCTCTGAAAAAGACACAAAAACCCCAAATTGGGATATGCTGGAAATAGTTGATGTATGCCCTACTAGATTTATCCTAAATTCTCCTTCTTCAGATGGTTTAATCGTATGGTAGGGCTTCCCTAAGGTTTTTAGCCCCACTAAGAGTACTGCTTTTTGTATCCGGTAAAGTAGGAGTAGGTTTATAGGGCAGAGGAATATACTGTACCGATGGACGTCCACCTTGAGGTTGGGGGTACAAATCCATTAGTTTATAAATAGCTTTAGGTAGACCAACCGTAATAGGTAGACCCAGTTCAGACGCTTCTTCGACAGTAATCGGACAGTCATGGGTGATTTGACCAGTGGTAAGAAAGTCAATAATTCTATCGATGTGTTCTGGGTCAATCTTCTGCTTAGGGATATCGTCTAGCAGCAGTGTTCGCACGAAACGTTGCACCTGCTTGATGGCTTTACCTGCCAAATCGGCCATCATCAAGGTTTCGTCATCAATAGCCTCAAGGGGCTTTTGCTCCACAACTCTGAGAATGCTAGCAGCAGCTGTATTCCCTAATTGAGGGTCAACTGGTCCAAGGACAGCATTAGCATCCATCACGATTTCATCTGAGGCTAAGGCTAACATTGTACCACCACTCATGGCATAGTGAGGTACAAAGACAGTAACTTTTGAAGGATGACGAATTAAAGCTCTAGCAATTTGTTCTGTAGCCAGCACCAATCCCCCAGGAGTATGTAAAATAAGATCAATAGGAACATCTGGTGGAGTTAGACGGATTGCCCTGAGCACTTGTTCAGAATCTTCAATGGATATGTAGCGGGATACAGGGATGCCAAACAAGCTAATAGACTCTTGTCGGTGAATCAGTAAAATTAACCGACTTTTTCGCTTATGCTCGAATTCTTGCAAAGCTCGAAAACGTCTATATTGCATCTGGCGACGTTGCCACAACGGCTGCAACGAGGAGATGATCAGGAAAATCCAGAACAGATCAAAAAAGTTAAAGCTAAAGTTCATCGCTTACTTACAGGTATCTAGTAGTTCTACCCTTTAGTTTTCCCGTGCTTAGGATGGTTTATTGCTAATTTTTAGTTTTTTTGGCTTAGTTTTGTGGGCTCATGACTTGCTAGAGAAACCCAGACTGTTTTTAAGTAAGGATTCAGCCGTCAGCCGTCAGCCGTCAGCCGTTAGCCAAGGCCAAAGGCCACGCTACTTGAGGTGCTGACTTAACAGAGATTAAACCAATGCTTACTTATTTTATTCAAAAGCTGAGAGTTGATAGCTGATAGCTGATACGCGACACGCTGATAGCTTACGTTTTTAAGTCTTCAGCAAGTACTGATAATATTGTGTCCTATCATCTGTAGTGTAAGCAACATCAAAACTCCTGTAAACTCACTTAAGTTAAGTTTTGTTACAAAAAGCCAACCTCAGTCATAAAAGTTAGGGGTTAACCCTGAATAGTATTTAGTGACTCAATCGAGAGTATATGCCCTTACTAATCAGTTTGGTGATTGCTGCAGTAGCGACTTACCTTTCTGTGAAAACTACAGAAGAAATCTTGAAAGTGGCATCATTATTAATAGTGATAATTTGCCTGTTCCTAAGCTTTGTTTTTGCCCCACTACTAATTAAAGTGTTGATTGTCGGAGTTTTCCTAGTAATTCCTAAAATCCCCAGGAAATCTTAACTCTTGTGGCTGAATGCTTAAACCCACATTCCGCAGGTTGGAGAGGAGATTATAAAAACCCCTACAATAACTCGTAGGGGTGTGTGGATGATTTCTATTGATTTATTGGTTGTTACTAGATTGCTGAATCAGGTAATCTAAAATAGTTCCGATTCCCTCACTTAGCAGCACTAGTAGTACCTTGAGACTCAGTTAGTTATGATTTGGTCTAGATCCCAAAAAATCTCAGTTACCCACTAATATTCAAAATTTTCACCGGGCAAAGCGGGAGTGGTTGTTGGAGGTCGCCGAAACTGGGTTGCCTGTTCGTAAGCATAAGCGAATCCCAGTAAGGTAGGCTCACTGTAAGGCTTACCAAAGAAAGTTAGTCCTAGGGGTAATCCCTGCTCAGTAAAGCCCATTGCCACAGAAATGCCGGGAAAACCAGAAACATTGGCTAAGTACCCTGGTATGTAGGGGTCACTTGAGGCACATTGATAGGTTGGATCCTCGACATTATAGAGCGGACCGGCAGGACAAGTCATGGTGGGCCAAATAATCGCGTCGAGATTTTGGGCACTCATAATCGATAAAATTTCCTGCCGAACCCTAGGAAACTCGAAATGGAGAATATAAAGATATTCGGTATCAGCCAGTTCTGGATGCTTTAGAGATTCTTCAAACCCTCCGACGCGACCGGGATTGAGAGCCTGTTCAGAATTGACTAATGGGTTAGATAAGCTCATCGAATACATTTCCCTCAGGGTGTCAGGGAATGGAAGCTGGAGGTTTTTGAGGTAACTATCGATCTGGGGTTCAAACTCAGCCTCTGTTACCGGTGCCATGAAAGGCCAGAGGTTTTCCAATTTGGGAGAGAAATCCACCGACTCAACTGTTGCACCTAATTCCCTCAGCTTAGCAACTGCTGCATCAGTTGCAGCATCTACCTCAGGGTTCCCACCCCGAAAATCAATCGCCACCCCAATTCTTGCCCCTTTTAGGGCTTGTTTATTGAGAAACTGGGTGTAGTCCTTATATGTTTTCCCTTCACTGTCCAGGGTACGGTAATCATTGGGATCAACCCCTGCCATTACACCCAAAGCGATCGCTGCATCTGTCACGGTTCGAGCTATAGGGCCCGCACTATCAAAGGAGAGGGTTAGGGGGATGATACCATCTCGACTAACCAGTCCCTGAGTAGGTTTGATACCGACAAGACCTGCTACTGCTGCAGGGCCACGAATTGAGCCTGAAGTATCGCTTCCGGTGGCTAAAACAGCAAAATTTGCCGCAATTACAGCCCCACTGCCTCCACTCGAACCCGAAGGATCACGAGTTAATTTGTAGGGATTGCGTGTCAGTCCCCCAAGGGAACTGTAACCTAGCCTACCATAGGATTCAGCAAATTCACTCATATTTGCTTTACCAAGAATAATCGCTCCTGCCTCTCGCAACTTCTTAACAGTAAAAGCATCATCGGGGGGTAAGGAACCTTCCAGCAGCACCGATCCTCCTGTTGTGGGTAAATCGGTAGTGTCATAGTTATCTTTCAGAATGATGGGGATGCCATGTAAAGGACTTCGCGGTCCTTTCTGCTGGCGTTCTTGGTCTAACGCCCTTGCTTCTTTAAGGGCATTGTTATTGATAGAAATTAGCCCATTAATTTTCGGACCTTGATCGTCATAGGCTTCAATACGATTGAGATAAAGTTGCACTAATTGTTCGGAAGTGAGTGCATTCTTATCAAAAGCTTCGTTAATCTCTGCGATTGTTGCTTCCCTGAGACGAAAGGTCTCAGCGACTACCTCTGAGGGAAAACTACTCAGAGCGAACATGAAAAGATAAGTCAGCCCTTGTTTAGCTATTTGCCACCAGGTCAGTTTTTGTTTCATATCTATACTGAAATTGATTGATAAAGGATATCACTAATTGGGTGCATTTCATATTTGTAAAAAAAAGGGGAGTGTGGGGGAGGGTAATCGCCCTCTTTAGTGTATAAAATGTTACTTAAAATTTGTAAAATTTGATACGTCTGAGAGGACAGAGAAGTTGTGCTCACCTGAGAATCAGGCTTAGCTGTTAATGTAAAGAAATCTAAAATGTGACCGAGCAAAAGATTGCAAAAAACTTTGTTAAAAAGGCGTTGAGCCCCAGAGAGTAACAAGAGGCTTCCGCTGCAGCAAGCGTAGTCTGCTGAAGAATTTTAAACTCCTAGAAGACCCCCGAGTGGAAAGAACACGACAGCATAACTTAGTCGATATGGTCACTGTGTCCCTGTTAGCAGTATTATGTGGTGCCGATGGATGTTTGGGGATAAAGACCTACAGATTAGCGTTGCAATTGTGGTTGAAAAGGTTTTTAGAGTTGCCCCATGGAATACCGTCCCATGACACGATTGGAATAGCAATAACCTCTGGGTTGAGACTCAAATTGGCTTGAACGTGATAGGTGATGTGCTTCGGTTGGGTTCGAGCTTTGGGCTTGCCCCCTTTCTGATAGTGGGGTTTCGACACCACAGTGCCGGTCTCCAGTCGATACATTCTCGGATCGGCAATAGCCTTCTATTCCTTTTTCAGTTAATTCTTAATGTGACACTTTAAAGTGCGGAATATCTGCTTAAGGTTAATCTTTCAAAAACATTAAAAATACTATACATTTTCCCGATTTGCAAGAAACAAGTCGTTAGGCTGGATATATAGAGCAACAATTCATTCAAAAAACGCGATCGCATAAACCCATGCTATTTGACCTAGCCAACCTCCCCTACTGGATCTTTTTGGGTATGGGAGTTCTATTGTTTGTGTTAGTCATTGTTTCCGGTGGCGGAGACGATGACATTGATATAGATGCAGATGTAGATCTGGATGTGGATCTGGATGTAGATGCAGATTTCGGTACTGATACAGATACTGATGCCGATGGTGAAGGTGGTATTGAGATTCTAGGATGGCTAGGTATCGGCAAAGCCCCCCTAATTTTGCTCCTGGCAACAGACTGTAGCCTTTTGGGACTTTTCGGCTGGATGTTCAATGTCATGATTGGTGGTGTTACTGGCAGTATTCCCACTGGGTTTTTAGCTGGGGTGGTATCAGTAATGTCATTGTTTCTGACCCTAGTTACCGGAGGATTCATCTCTCGACCGATAGGAAAAGTTTTCGCCTCCTTTGGAGAAGATACCAGTAGCGATCGCTTAGTTGGCTGTCACGGTACAGTTTCCTCTGCCACCCTTCCCAAGGAAAACCAAGGCAAAATCGGTCAAGTCGATGTCCTAGATCCAGCTCGTAATTTAGTTACAGTTAATGCCACCTTACCAAATTGGGCAACAGTTACTCCTAAACGGGGGAACAAAGTGTTAGTGATTGACCGACACCATCATAACTATCTCGTAGTCCTTAAAGATAGTGCTGATCAGCAAGCCTGGTTAGACAATGCTTATTAGTCAGCAAGGGCGCACAACCTGCTGTGATAACCTGCTGTGATTTATATCAGTTCCTCAAGATTATCATAAATTTTCTGATCTTCCCTGATTAGTATATAGAGCTCCATTTATCAGCAAATCGATTTAGCCATGTCAAACTCATCCATGAATACAACAACAGTGCAAACTGTTCCGATACATTCATCTCTAGCCCAGCTTCCTCCTGGAATTCTATTTTTCCCCGGTGTGATTGGAGGTCTGATTGTATTATTGCTATTAAGCATCTGGGCTTACACCAGAGTTTATGTCATCACCCCCAACAATGAGGCATTTTTGCGGACAGGTGGTGTCTTTATCAAAAAGAAAACGGTTATTCTCAGTGGCGGGTGTGTGGTTTTGCCAGGATTTCATGAACTTACCCGTGTCCCACTCAGAGAAATTTCTATTGATGTTGAGCGGACAGGTAACCTAGCAGTTCGGACCCAAGACTACCTGCGGGCTAATATGCGGGTAACCTTTTATGTCTGTATCAATGCCAATGAAGACGATGTGATTACTGCTGCCCAACGACTGTCTCGTGAAGGTAAAATTTCCCCCGAAGATATTAAAGAAGCTATCGAAAAACGGGCGGATGATGCGATTAGAGCAGCAGCCAAGAAAAAGAATTTGGCAGAAATTGATTCCGATAAATTAGGATTTGCTGATGAAGTGTTGAATTTGATTCAGCAAGACTTAAGGAAAGTCGGTTTAACCCTCAATAATATCGCTATTTCTGAGATAGAAGAGAGTGATACCTACGATACGAATAACTTCTTTGATGCCCAAGGAGTACGTCTGCGCACGGAAACCATTCAACAATCAATTCAGCAAAAAACTGAAGTTGAGCTAAATACCAAAGTTGCCATTGAAGAGAAAGAACTAAACGCTGAAAAGCAATCCCTACGCATTGCCCAAGAACAAGAAGAAGCGAAACTGGCGCAAAAGCTTGAGGTTGAAGCCCTAAAAGCCCAGCGTGAGCGGGAAATAGAAGAAGCTAAAGCCACAGAAGCAGCCACAATTCAGCGGACTAAAATTTTACAGAATAAGTCTGTAGAAGAGGAAGAAATTCGCAAGCTACTAGCCTTGCAGCAAAGTCAAATTGAAGCCGATATTACCCTCGAAGAACGGAATAAAGCCCTCAAGGTAGCCCAAACTCTGCAAAAACAAGAAGCGGAATTGGCAGAAATTAATCGTCAGAAAACCTTAGAAGAGGAAAAGGTTCAACAACAGCTGGCAGTCCAAGCGAAGAAAATTCAGGCAGATATTGAATTAGAAGAACGGAATAAAACCCTCAAGGTGGCACAAATCCTGCAAAAACAGGAAGCAGAAGTAGCAGAAGTTACTCGTCAGAAAACCGTCGATGCTGCCTTGCTTAATTCTCAGGTAGAATTGGCAGAAGCAGAACGAGAGTCAAAAATTGCTCAACAAGACGCTGCGATCGCAATTGCCGAAAAAGAACGCGATCGCTTCAATTCCGAAGCCGAACGAGCTCAAGCTGAAGCCGCTGTAGCCACCGCTACGGAAGTAGAAGAAGCCGAACGGCAACAACGCCTTTCTATCATTGCTGCTGAACAAGAAGCCGAACAAAGGCGGATTGGTGAGCAAAACGTGATTGAAATCGATGTATTCCGCCGCTCTCGTCAAGCTGAAGCAGCCAGACAAGCAGCAGAACTAGAAGCTGAGTCGATCCGCACCCTAGCAGAAGCAAATCGGGATAAAGCCTTGGCAGAGGCAGAAGGTAAACGATCCCTGATCGAAGCCGAAAATTCCATCAGCGATGCTCAGCTCAATGCTAAAATCATCACTACCATATGGCCAGAGTTAGCCCCTCAACTACCAGAAATTGCCAAAGCCTTGGCTCCCCAGCCAGGAATTTTGGGAGATACTCGGATTTACTCCTTCCCCGGTGTCAATGGCAATAATGGTAACGGAGCTAGCAGTGTAGGTGACATCAACAAACTGCTACTGTCTACCACTGGCTTATCAATGATTAATGGTTTGTTAGAGGAAGGCAAGCTAGGGGAGTTAATTAGTCAAATCCGCCAGATGATGAGTAACAACAGTAGCACAATCACCAGTAACACAATCAAACCAAAGGATAAGAAAACCCCGACCACCGATATCATCCCATCACGGGCAGCAGCCACCTCAAACCTTACCGAAAAAAACCACCTTAGCCACCCAAGCATCAAGAAACCTAAATCAGGGAAAGGCTGAATGCTTACGTATGAAGAATTCATAATTCATACTTCATGCTTCACAATTCATAGTTTCTTTGTATAGTTCGAGCAATCTTCGCTCCAATTTGATAACCTAGCTAAAATAATCTCGGAAGAAAAACAGCGTGGATATTCAAATTGGGCGAGGTAAGATAGCTCGCAGAGCCTACGGCATAGATGAAATTGCACTTGTTCCCGGACAGCGGACACTCGACCCCAGTTTGGCTGATACTCGCTGGCGTATTGGTGGTATTGAACGGGAAATTCCCATTATCGCCAGCGCTATGGATGGGGTGATTGATGTGTCCATGGCAGTCAAGTTGTCCCAAATTGGGGCAATGGGGGTTCTCAACTTAGAAGGGATTCAAACCCGTTATCCTGACCCATCACCGATTCTAGACCGCATTGCTTCGGTGGGAAATTCTGAGTTTGTTCCCCTGATGCAGGAACTTTATAGTTCACCGATTAAGCCAGAATTGATTACCCAGCGAATTCGGGAAATCAAGGACCAAGGTGGTATTGCAGCTGTGAGTCTGACCCCTGCTGGAGCCAGTAAATATAGTCAGGTAGTGGCAGAGGCTGGTGCTGATTTAATGTTTGTTCAAGCAACAGTCGTTTCTACAGCTCACCTGTCACCAGAGTCTATCAATCCCCTGGATTTGGGACAGTTTTGTCAGGATATGCCCATGCCAGTAATTTTGGGGAATTGCGTGACCTATGATGTTGCCCTCAATTTGATGAAAGTTGGGGCAACTGCTGTCTTGGTGGGTATTGGTCCTGGTGCTGCTTGTACCTCTCGGGGTGTCTTGGGTGTCGGTGTACCTCAGGCAACAGCAGTTGCAGATTGCGCTGCTGCCCGTGACGACTACTATCAGGAAACCGGTAACTATGTCCAAGTGATTGCTGATGGCGGTTTAATTACAGGAGGTGACATCTGTAAGTGTATTGCTTGTGGTGCTGATGGAGTGATGATTGGTTCTCCTTTTGCCCGTGCCAAAGAAGCTCCCGGACAAGGGTTTCATTGGGGTATGGCAACCCCTTCGAGCGTGCTACCCCGTGGGACACGAATAAAAGTGGGCAGCACTGGCACACTTGAGCAAATTCTGACTGGACCAGCCCAAATGGATGATGGCACCCACAACCTTTTGGGAGCCTTGAAAACCAGTATGGGAACCCTCGGAGCAAAAAACCTCAAGGAAATGCAACAAGTGGAAGTAGTGATTGCTCCTTCTCTGCTAACAGAAGGAAAGGTATACCAGAAAGCTCAGCAGTTGGGTATGGGTAAATAGTATAGTCTCTAGTTGAATAATTATCATTCTTGGTTGTTCATCAATTGAAAAAGGTGCGACCCGTGGCTAATTTAATTCGCCGTTCGCGCCCCGCGTCTTTGTAGGAGAACGGAAAGCGCACCTATAGAAACTTGATCATTGACAATTACCAAATTATTTGGTAATTGAGAACTTGAACAGCTTTTCTACAGGTTTCTAAAGTTCACGAACAACTGTTGTCAATAGTTTTGTTGTCAATAGTTTAAGCGCTGAGTATATATACTTATCGCAACCACCGCCAATCGTCAAAATTTTTCGACTGGCTTGGAAATTGCTGAAAAAAAATAAACGGTGACATACAATGGAAAAAGCGGAGACAAATGTTTCCGTTCACTCCTCACACCACACTCCGCCCGGACAGAGTTCGGGCGGTTCCTTATTTTGTTCGCGTAGCGTGGCCTTTGGCCAAGGTTGTTTGGTTGAAAGTTGTTTGGTTGAAAGTTGTTTGGTTGAAGGTTGTTTGGTTGAAGGTTGTTTGGTTAAAAGTTGTTTGGTTAAAAGTTGTTTGGTTGAAGGTTGTTTGGTTGAAGGTTGTTTGGTTGAAGGTTGTTTGGTTGAAGGTTGTTTGGTTGAAGGTTGTTTGGTTGTTCGCCTTTGGCGTTCGGTGTAGGGTAGGTTGAACGCGATGGACGTTCGCGTAGGGTCGGCCTTTCGGCCACGCTTTCGCCGTAGGCGACGCTGCGCGAACGCGAACGGCTCTGCCGAGAGTCCCGCAATCGAGCGATGCGCGTAGCGCAGCCAAAGGCGATCGCGTGGCGGAAAGGCCAAGGTTGAGACGATAACCTGTAACCTGTAACCTGTAACCTGTAACCTTCAACCTGTAACCTTCAACCTGTAACCTTCAACCTGTAACCTTCAACCTGTAACTTTCAACCTATAACCTTCAAGCTGTAACCTGTAACCTGTAACCTTCAAGCTGTAACCTTCAACCTGTAACCTTCAAGCTGTAACCTGTAACCTGTAACTTGTAACCGCCTCACCTGTTCCGCCCTATGGGAGTGTTAACTTTTGCCCAAGATATTTAATCGGTGTTGTGACTATGGTAAAATTTCGGAGGTACGTAGCAAAAGTATTCGCAAGGATTTCCAGGCATGTCAACAGCCGCCCCACAAGTTACAGACTCCAGCTTTCAGGCAGAGGTACTTGAGAGCGACATCCCAGTATTGGTAGATTTTTGGGCACCTTGGTGCGGTCCCTGTCGGATGGTGTCTCCGGTTGTGGATGAGATAGCACAGCAGTACGAAGGTCAGGTGAAAGTCGTTAAGCTGAACACCGACGAAAATCCTAAGGTGGCAGGTGATTATGGTATCCGCAGTATACCAACCTTGATGATTTTCAAGGGAGGCCAACGAGTAGATATGGTGGTGGGTGCAGTCCCCAAAACTACCTTGGCTAATACTCTAGAAAAGCACCTCTAATGGCAAAAGGCTTGTAGGCAAAAGGGGACATGTAAAAGATTGCTTCCAACCTCCTCAGATCCTCAGCTATTCGTCACCAATCTTAAATTGACCAACGGACATCTGCAACTTCTGGGCAACCTCGACAGTTGTTCGTAGGGATTGAGAGACTTCGCCAGAAGAATGAGAGGTTTGTCGGGAGGTGGCAGCAATTTCCTGTATTAAGTCAGTAACGTCCCGAGATGTTTTGGCTTGGGAAACTGTGGCGTTAGAAATAGATTGGACTAACTGGTCAATCTCATGGGAGACGGCAACAATTTCTTCTAGGCTCTGTTTAGCCTTGAAAACCATTTGGGTTCCATCAACCACTTGTTTTTTTCCGTCTTCCATGGCTTTGACCACCTCTTGGGTTTCCTGCTGAATGGTGTCAATCACCTGTTCAATGTCTTTGATGGCATTGGCTGACTGGGTTGCTAGTCTACCCACTTGTTCCGCAACTACTCGAAACCCTTCTCCCTCTTCTCCCGCACGGCTCGCTTCAATCCCAGCATTGACTGACAGTAAATTAGTCTGTACAGCTATTTCCTGTACCAACCCGACTACTTTAGCAATCTCCTTGGAGGATTCCCCTAGCAGCTTTACTTTGTTTGCTGTGTTGACTACAGTCTCTCGTAAATTTACAATAGTCTCAACTGTGCTATCCATAGCTTGCCCACTAGTAAGGGCAGCGTTTGAAGCGATGTGAGAAACGTCTGCTGCTTGGCGGGCATTCTTTGAGACGGCTTCAATCGAGTACATCATCTGCTCAATAGAGCTTAGAGTGTTGCTAATCTTATCTGACTGTTCCATGGCTTGGTGGGCAAATTCACCCACTGCCTGTTGATCAGCAGCAACAGCACTATTAACTTGGGTTGAGGCAAGTTTGACCTGGAGCACAATTTGCCGCAAACTTTCAATCAGGGCATTAAAGAAGTCCGCCACTGTACCAATTTCCCCCTCACCCACTTCTGCTCGGACGGTGAGGTCTCCCTTGGCAGCATTTTCGACATTATACAAGAGTTCCAAAACTTGGTGCTGGAGTGCTTCTTTTTGCTGACGTTGCTCAATAGCATTTAACTCCGCCGCCCGGCGGGCTTGTTCGATTTGATCAGAGGTTGATGCTGCTTTCTTGAGCGCTAAGTCCGCGTCTACTCGTGCTTGTTGTAACTGTTCAAACAGATGAGCTTGCTTGAGGGCAAAGCCAATCTGAATGGCCAATTGTTTTAATAAATCCGCCTCTTCTGGCTGCCAGTCCCGTGGCTGAGAACACTGGTGAGCACATAATAAACCTACCAGTTCCTCCTCATGCAAAATGGGCGCAACCATATTGGCTTTGACCTGTAGCCGTTCGAGAATATCACAGTGGCAGCCCGTTAAGCTAGCTTCATAGACGTTATGGCAAACCCAGACTCGCCCACTTTTGAACCGATCCAAAGACCCTTCCCGCAATGGGTCATTGATAATTTTCCCCATGGCTTCAATCCAACCAGGTGCTACGGATTCCGCCATGATTGTTCCACTATCCCACCCTTCATTGAAGCTATAGATCAGCACCCGGTCGGTTTGCAAGATGCTGCGAACTCCATCTACTGAAGTACTTAGGATATTTTCTGATGTCACAGATTTATAAAGAAGGCTGGTAAACTCAGCCAATAACTGGGAGCGCTCCGCTATGGCTTGCTGGAGAAAAGCCTGTTGAGCGAGAGCTTCTTCCTTAGATACGATGTTGTCAGCAAGTTTATTGAAGGTATCTGCCAGTTGACCAAGTTCATCAGTAGCTATGACCTCAGCACGGGTTTCGCGATCGCCTGCGGCAAATTTATGGGTAGTCTGCTGTAGCATTTTAATCGGTTCAGCAATTGACCGCCCCAGCAGAATTGCCAAAAATACATCTGTTGCTAATGCCAAGAACACAACGGACCCTTGTAGCAGTAGGCTACCTGTAAGAAAAGCATTCAGGTCAGATTCGCTAGTCCCCCGCACTAATACTGCCACCGGTTCTCCCTGAGAATCCATTAGAGCTTTTGCTGCCATGGTGTAGGTTTGGTTTCCTACCTTCTGACGGTCGGTAACTAACTCGTCTACTTTACCAACATTAACGACTTTCTCAAGTAGGGATGGATTAGGTAAGGGAATATCAGATTGGGCTTGCTCCCAATTGGCAGCTTTACCTTGGTCTAAGGCTGTTACTAAGGTAAATTCTCCCGAAGGCTGATGCAAATAAACAGCACTGTAGCCTCCGTTAAAGGTTTTCAGGGTTTCCTTGACAATGGGTTCCTTGCCATTAACAATATCCCCAGAAACCAAAGCACCAATCACATCATCAGTTTTTGGGTCTTTTACTGGTGTGACCGTGTAACGAATTAGGGCACCTTGCTTTAGGGCATCTTGCTTCATCAACCCCTCAGGTAAAGGGGGTGATTCTTTTCTCAATTCTTGCCAGCTGACAATTTGATTAGCTGTAATTTGCTCAGACTGCTTGAGGACTTGACTAACCAGGTTATTGGGATCAAACGTTTCTCCTTTCCGGTCAGCATTAGCATTAACAATAATTCGTAAATCTTTGTCCACCAGAGTGGCATATTCAATCTGGCGAGCTTTAACTTCATTCTGGAGAATTTGCTTAACTTGTCCCTCTAGTGATTTGGACAATAACTGATTTCTACTATGGGCAAGAGCAGCTTCAATAATAGCAGTATTTTCCGATTGACCACGGAACCCAAACCCCATTTGGTTGATTTTAATGTTGTAGTTTATTTCTGTGACAGCCAACTCTGACTGAGCTTGCCCACGTAATTGAGCTCTTCCCCCTATGATAATTAATAATGCTCCTACACCCATCAGTGCAGCCACAGAGATTACTTCGGAGGAAAACAAACCAACAATTTGCTTGGTTTTAACTGGTAAGTTATAAAACCATTGTAGGTGTGATTTTTTGCTTTGTTGAGAGGAAGAAATTTTGAGGGTAGTGGTTGGCTTGATTACCGGGCGCAATTGTATACCTGTCATTAGTGAGTAACTATTCAACTAGAATAATATAGATTTTTTTTTAAAATAATAAAATATATAGCCGATATTATATTAATCAGTAATCAGGTACAGACAATTATTTTACCCCTGTTCCCTAAAATCCAAAACTTGTGTACTTCACCTATTTTTTTGAATATTTTTGGCTCTTCCGTACTTGTTATGCTAAATTAACACTTTCTTGATGCAGTCGCTCATGGGGGAAACCCCCTTTGGCGGCGCTGCATCGCTTGGCAAAGGGAGCAGGGAGCAGGGAGTAGGGAGCAGTGGAAAGAGGCAGTATTTATAAATTATTGTTAATTAAATAGCATCATTTCCCTTGTAGAGTAAGCTTTCTGATTTTTTTTACTTGAAATGAGCGCATAGCAGGTACTGAAGAACCATATTTTTTAAATGCTAGCATTATTATGACAGGAGTGTTTTATCTGTCATTTCTATATAAAAAAAACAATAATAATAGCAAGCCAGCTATTATAATAACCGAAATAAATTACTATGAAGTAAATCTATTTTTAGGTATTAATTAATTTATTTTATTTATTTTATTTATTTTATTTATTTTATTTAAGATATAAACTCTTTAAAAGATTAGGGTATAATTAGTATTACTACTCCTAGGACTCAACTGATGAATCAAACCACAGCCAACTTAACAATGTCCACTAGCTGCTGTTTAGAAAAAGGTTTGGTGAGATAGGCATCAGCGCCTTGTTTCATACCCCAGAGACGGTCGATGTCCTGATTTTTAGAAGAACAAATAACAATGGGAATGCTAGTGGTATCCCGATGGTTCTTCAGGCTGCGGCACAACTCGAAGCCACTCATTCCTGGCATAACTATATCTAGAACTATAACATCAGGTTTTTCCGTTACTGCCTTATCCAAAGCATCTTTAGCATCGGCAATACAAATAACTGTGTTACCACTGTCCCGTAGGTATCTAGCCATTAACTCTAACTGAGCCAGGTTATCTTCCACAATCAAAACTTTACTCATAGTTCAATTAATTGGTTGGTGTTTAACACTATAATCTAATCATGAACTTGTTGACTGTTGACTATTGGTTTACTATTGAATGTTGACTGTCCAATAGGGTCAACTCAACAAAAAACGTTCAATTCAATAAACTTTTCATTGACCTAGTCAAAACTAAAACTTTAATAAAACTTTAATAAAACTTTAATAATTAATACGGATAATTAGAACGGTTCGAGCTTACTGCTATGGACTTAATCCAAAGACAGTAGTAGAGTTAGTTTACTGGTGCATACATAATAAAATAACCCCAAGACTAACGGATTAGTGTTAGCTACCGTCAACTGAGGAATTGCTGAAAATTTATACATATGCACTTGACAAGCTAAAGAAGCGCTATAGAAATGCACGAAATTCGCGCTCTTTAAATTAAGACATATGTCTTAGTCCAATATATCCAAAAAATTTTAGCTTGTCCACGGGGCTGATAAGATAAAATACCATGGGATTGACTAAAATGCTCATGACTGGTATATCTACTACAGTAACTCCACGGGACATCCACCGACAGCAATTTCCGGCATTAGCCCACAAAGCCTATTTCAATTTTGGGGGCCAAGGGACTCTGCCTCTGGTATCTCTAAATGCCATCCAACAAGCCTATGAGTATGTGCAGCGCTATGGCCCATTCTCGGGTAAAGTCAATGACTGGGTTACCGAGGAATCCCACAAAACTCGAAGTGCGATCGCATTAGAGTTGGGGACATCAGCAGAAACCATCACCCTCACCGAAAATGTTACCGTTGGCTGCAATATTGCCATGTGGGGGATTGATTGGCAACCGGGTGATCACATCCTGATGAGTGATTGTGAACACCAAGGCATTATCGCTACTGCCCAGGAAATCTCCCGTCGGTATCAGGTAGAGGTATCTACTTGTCCAATTATGGCAACTCTAAATCAGGGAGACCCCACTAAAACTATTGAGCAATACTTACGACCTCAGACGCGATTGGTGGTATTGAGTCATCTACTGTGGAATACGGGTCAAGTATTGCCACTCAAGGATATAACTCATGTGTGTCACAACTATGATCAGAGTAGCCAATTGGTGAGGGTTCTAGTGGATGCAGCTCAGTCAGTAGGTTCTTTGCCCTTAAATCTAACTGAACTGGGGGCAGATTTCTATGCCTTTACCGGTCACAAGTGGTGGTGTGGCCCAGAAGGAGTGGGAGGTCTCTATGTGAGTCCAGATGCCTTGAGCAGCCTCAATCCCACATTTATTGGTTGGCGGGGGATTATTCTGGATAAAGCTGGGAAACCTGTGGATTGGCAACCAGATGGACAAAGATTTGAAGTGGCTACCTCGGCTTATCCCCTGTATGGAGGATTACGTAGTGCGATCGCAATTCATCAGCAATGGGGAACTGCTGAGGAACGTTATCAGCAAATTTGTCAATTGAGTGAATACCTATGGCAAGGCTTATCCAAGTTGGAAGCAGTCAGGTGTTTGGCTACTTCACCTCCCAAAGCTGGTCTGGTGTCCTTTGTGTTGACTAATGGCAAGCGCCATAACACGTTAGTAGAGTTTCTGGAGCAGCAAGGCTTTTTGCTACGAACTCTCCGGGACCCAGACTGTGTCCGTGCCTGTGTTCACTACTTCACCCAGCCGGATGAAATTGATAGGTTGATTGAGGCCATTGATGGGTTTAGTTTTGATAATTAATCAGAAAAGCTTAAGTCAAAGCTTAAGTCAAAGCTTAAGTCAAAGTTTAAGTAAAGATGCACCCCATTAGATAGTCATGGCCTACGATTCACACACATTTCATACTTTCTATAATGAGGGGCTAGTGTTTGCGATCGCATTTGCAGTTAGGTTTGTTTTGTATGAGTTGATGTTTGTTTTCGTTGACGATTGACGGTTAAGGGTTGACGGTTAACTGTCAACCCTTAATATCATCTCAGGATAATTAGCCTTAATAAAAATCTCCCCCATCTCCCCACACCTCCCACCCTCTAACTCAATCCGCGCCGAGGCTCCATACTTTTATGATGGGTATTAAACTGGACTTGATATTACACCCCTACTTACTTCCTCTGGCCTATCCCGGAGTAAATCCATAATTTCATCAGTGTAGCGATGGAATTCGGGATTACGCTTGATTTTGTAAGTGCGCTCACCCTGTAACTCAATCCGCAATTCCCGTTGAATTGTACCAGGTCGTGCTGTCAGCACATAAATCCTTTGAGACAAAAACACTGCCTCTTCTACATCATGGGTAATCATTAATATGGTGCAACCTGTCCGCTGCCAAACCTCAAGCAAAAACTGTTGCATGGTTTCCTTAGTTTGTACATCAAGTGCGCCAAAGGGTTCATCCATCAGCAGGATTTTCGGATGACAGGCTAGCGCTCTTGCGATCGCAACCCGTTGTTTCATGCCCCCAGATAATTCTTTCGGATAGGACTTAGCAAACCCAGACAGCCCAACCACATCTAAATAATAAGCAGCCTGTTCTCGGCGTTTTTGCTTTGGGACACCTTGCAGCTTTAAGCCAAACTCCACATTATGGATCACATTCATCCAAGGGTATAGGGTATATCGTTGGAAAACCATGCCTCGCTCTGAACTAGGTCCAGTCACCGTCAAACCATCAACCGTAATTTCTCCAGCTGTAGGCATATCTAAACCAGCTATCAGACGCAACAGGGTAGACTTACCCGAACCAGATGCACCCACAGCACAGACCAATTCCCCTGTCTCAACATGCATATTAATATCCTTTAGGGCAACAATAGTACCTTGTTTCGTGGGAAATTGTTTGTAAAGGTGATAAATTTCTAAGTGCATGGTTTTTTATTATTAGTGATATTGGTAATTCGGTATTAGGTCTTGAGTATTCAGTATTAGGTCTTGAAATTTTCAATTTTCCTCCAAGCCTTTTACCTTTTGCCTGTGATTACGTAAGCCTATCCTGTTCGCGTGGCACAGGCTTTGGCCTTGGCCTTTGGGCCACGCGGGGCGCGTTTGGCCACGCTGTGCGAACGACGCTGGGAAGTAGCCCATTAGCTGACAGCTTACCTTCAACCTTGGCCTTTCGGCCACGCTACGCGAACAACCTTCAACCTTGGCCTTTCGGCCACGCTACGCGAACAACCTTCAACCTTCAACCTTGGCCTTTCGGCCACGCTACGCGAACAACCTTCAACCTTCAACCTTGGCCTTTCGGCCACGCTACGCGAACAACCGTTAACAAAAAATCTAATCAATCGCCCATTTACAGGTAAGTCTGAGCAGCAATCGGAAGGATAAATCAATGGCAAATCCGATTAATCCTAGAATAATCAAGCAGGCAAATATTTCATCGGTTTTTAGAAACTTTTGGGCTAGCAAAATACGTTTACCTAGTCCCACTTTTGCTGCGACCAATTCTGCTACAATCACTAAATTCCAAGATGCTGCCATGTTGACTCGAAATGCATCAATAATATTGGGAATCACATAGGGAGTAATCACCTCTAATAGGACTTGTCTTCTTAGTCCTCCCAAAGTGTAGGTGCTTTCAATTAAATCCTTGGGAACAAACTTTACTGCATCCATAATCATTAAGGTATTGAAAAAGACAGTACCGATAAAAATAAGTGCAATTTTCGGTGCTTCATCAATACCTAGATAGATAATGAATAGAGGGATAAATGCCGGAGCTGGCATATAGCGAACAATACCAATTATTGGTTCTGTTAACCCTCGGATACTGGCAAATGCTCCCATGGAAATCCCCAAGGGAATGGAAATAAGTGCTGCTAACAGAAAGCCAGCAAAAACTCTGAGAATGCTAGCAACAGTATCTTGAATAAGAAAGCCTTGTTGCCACAAACGGATAACGGCTTTCCCCACGTCAATCGGTGACGGGAGGAAGACGGAATCAAGGCCAGCAAAACTTGAGATGAGCCACCAAACAACAAACGGAATAGTAACTGATAGGATAATTAAGATCCAGTTTAAGGATTTGGGAATATCCTCAGCAATGCGCCAAAAAACGGTAGGCTTTAGAGATCTGGTTGTCTGGGAACTATTCATTAAAGAGTCTAAGAAATGTGGTGGGTGCGTTAACGACGTGTAACGCACCGGTTTAATTCGATAGCTTATTAATCACTAAGAACGACCTGCGGCATAGGCTTTGACAAACTGGTCATCAAGTATCTTATCTAAATCAGGAACTTTTTGAATAAATCCCACATCCAGCATAAACTGAGACATTTTTTTAGCGGCAAACGGCATATGCTTCATACTATTACCAGGGCTAAATGCCTCTAGGTTTTCTTCCAGGGTAAATATTCGAGTTCCTTCTTTAAACTGTTGGAATTCCTCAACACTAACATTAGCGCGTTCCGCCAGCAGTTCATCGGCCTTATTGGGATTATTTTTCATAAACTCCAGGATATCAAACCAAGTATTCACTAGACCTTGAACTTGCTCAGGACGTTCATCAATCAGCTTTTGAGTCACTACAAGTAAGTCAGGAATTGCCCCAGGAAATGCTTTTGAACTAATTAATTCTTTACTTCCCTTTCGTTTTAGGGCAGTGAGCCAAAAGGGAGGGAATGCACCCACGGCATCTACTTTACCTGCTGCAAATGCTGCTGCTGCTGCCCCAGTTTCTAAGGGTACAATTTCCACATCTTTTCTGGACATTCCCTTTTCTTCTAGGGCTAAGCTAAGCAAGAAGTCATCTACAACTCCCTCTTCTATCGCTACCTTTTTCCCTTTCAAATCTTTCAGGGAATTAATTTCTGCTGTGACAATAATCTTGTCATTGCCAGCAGAGTTATCATTCACCAGAACCGCTACTTCACCATTAACAGCATCAGCAGCAAAAGATATCGTATCATTAAGGGTTTGGCAATTAGCATCCAGTTTTCCTGCTGCCAAAGCTTCCATGGATTCCAGGTAGCCATCAAACCATTTTAGTTGTACATTAAGGCCATTGGCTTCAAATAAACCTTCTTTTTCCGCAATGTACCACGGCCACCAACCAGGCCAACTGCTGTATCCCATAACAATGGGAGTAGAATCTTTAACGGCTTGGGAGTTATCTGAGGGTTTGGTGTTTGGGGATTGGTTGCAGCTAATAGCTAGGACTAAACTAAGTAGAAATACAGCACATAGGGATAGTAATTTGGGAATTTTCATTAAAAATTGAGGCAGTATAACACACCTACACTCCTAGAGTTAGGTGGGAATGAATGCTGCACCTCCAACTAATGGTTTACCGATTAATCCGACACTGGGTTCAAGTAACCGTTTTTTCTGGGCAGAAAATTTTCCAAGTCTTTTCCAGTTAACATCTGACCCAGACACCGATCATACCATCCACACTTCCCTTTCAGGAGTGTTGGATGTGACATGGTAGATGGCTGCTAAAGTTACACCGTCCATTGCCTGGTTGGCTGGGATCTGCTTATTTTTGTCAGCTTTATCTTTGTATAGCCTGATGTTCTAAGGTTAGAGGTTTCCCCAGAAGTGTTTAATCCAGCTATCAAAGTTTACCAAAATTGCTAATGTCTGTCTATCGTTGTTGTGAACAGAGCAAGAATTAGGATAAAGATGCTAAAAACTGTAGTTAAAGATACCAAGTTAATCTAAAACTAGTTCATCCGAAGTTCCCTGATCTAAAGTTAAACACTTCTGCATCCCACCTTGAGTGATCAGGAACCTAATCAATCATTATATAGATTGAAAAGATAAGAATTTATAGGAATTTGTGGGTCTTTTTGTAACGCTTCCCTTGCACCATCACTTGCGCCCTCACCCTATAAGCTCATAGTTCTGGTGTGAGGAATTCTAGTTTGGGTAAAATGCAATCAGCCAGGTCTAACTAAGGGGAATCACCATGCTAAAGTATGACCCATTACAATATCTTCCTACTTCCGAGGAGTTACCCTCTTCTGATAACACCCCTGTGGATAACGAACTGCAAGATTTAATTCCCCACTTGCTCAAAGGGATCTTATCCTTAATCTGGCAACAGCGCTATGACTGGTTTTTTGGAATTGATATGGGCTACTATTACCACCCTAACCAAAGCGCGATAGTTCCTGACGCTTTCTTAAGTTTAGGAGTAGACCGGCGCAAAATTCGTCCCAAGGGTCGTCAAGGACGTTTAAGTTATGTGCTTTGGGAAGAAAACAACACCGTGCCAATTCTAGCCATCGAAAATGTCTCTCAAACCTACAATGGCGAGTACGACCAGAAAAAATTAGACTATGCCGAATTAGGATTCCTATATTATGTAATTTATGATGGCGACAGTTATTATCCACGCAAAGGGGAGCCCTTTGAGGTTCATCGCTTGGTAGATGGGGTGTATGTGCGTCAAAGCGGGAATCCAGTGTGGATGCCAGAAATTGGTTTGGGAATTGGTACAGAGTTAGGAAGTTATCAGGATTGGAGTCGGGAATGGCTTTATTGGTATGACCTTAACGGGAAACGGTATCCCTCCCCAGAGGAAAGAACTGAACAGGCTGAGCTGGAAGCAGCTCAAGAACGTCAACGGGCTATTCAAGCTGAGCAACGGGCTGCGGAAGCTGAACAGAACCTTGATGCTTTGAAAGCTCAACTAAAACAGCTGGGGATTAATCCTGAAGATTTTATGAATCGTTAGCTGGAAGAAGCAGCTAGTAATACCAAAATCCCCTTGATAATCTACTCTACAATCTAGTCCTTGAGATGCAGACGAAAATTTTTATAGCCACAACAACTGACCCACCCGATGTCTCAACCCAAAGTCTTCATAACTCGCCGCCTTCCTGATACCAGACTCGAACAACTCCACCAAATCGCCAATGTGGAAATCTGGCCAGAGCGTCAACCGCCTCCCTACGAGGTATTGCTCAACAAAGTTAAAGAAATCGATGGCTTACTGTGCCTACTCACAGATTCCATTGACCAACAAATCATCGAAGCTGCACCATCCCTCAAGGTAATCAGCCAATTAGCAGTAGGTTACGATAACATTGATATCTCTGCTGCCAGCATCCGGGGTATCCCCATTGGTCATACTCCTGGTGTTCTGACTGAGGCTACAGCTGACTTAGCCTGGACGTTACTAATGGCAACAGCACGGCGAATGATTGAAGCAGATAAATTTGTACGTGCTGGTCATTGGCAGACTTGGGAACCGACCTTATTGCTAGGACCAAACATCAGCGGTGCTACTTTAGGAATTGTTGGTTTTGGACGCATTGGTCAAGCTGTTGCTCGTCGTGGGCGAGGCTTTGATATGGAAATTCTTTATTACAGTCGGCATCGACGGGACTCAGAATTAGAACAATCCTTGGGTGTAAAGTATGCTGAATTCGACCTGCTCCTAAGGGAATCAGACTTTATTACCATTCACACTGCTCTGTCTGAAGAAACCTACCATCTATTTAGTACTCCCCAGTTTGAGCTGATGAAATCCTCGGCTATCTTGATCAACACCGCACGAGGAGCAATCGTAGATCCAGAAGCACTTTACCAAGCTCTGAGGAATGGTCAAATCGCTGCTGCTGCTCTGGACGTAACTAAACCAGAACCTATTCCCATGGATAGTCCGTTGTTGACCTTGGATAATTTGATCATTACTCCTCACATTGGCAGTGCAACTTATCAAACGCGATCGCAAATGGCTACGATGGCGGTGAATAATCTTATTGCTGGACTTTTGGGTAAGCCATTACCCTATTGTGTGAATCCACAAGTGTATTAGAATAATTCCGTTTCCTTGATTTCTAGGGTCTGTCTGCAAACTACTCGATCAAGAAAAGTAACGGGTAAGACAGTTGTAATTTATCATTGCTTGCCTTACTTCCCCTGCCTCCCTTGCCTGCCCTGCACCCAGTCAGCCGAGGATTTTTAGACACAAGCAGACATGCCCTAGCTTTTAGCAAACTGCCTGATATCGAACTCAAGTAAAAGAAATCTGTAGGTTTATAATTTCCGAACCTATCGGTGAGAAGTTTAAGAAATACCATAGCTTTCATGTCCAACCTGGGAATGTAGGCTATAACTCGCTGATTAAGATGTTTTGAAAACTTCTCGGGAGTGCAAATGACTGAAAATTCTTCTGAAAACCCCTTGTTTGAAAGCCCAGGCAGTAACAGTTCAAATCCTTCTGAGGCAGAACGTGCCCTGGAGCGTGAAGCTCAACTACCATCGACGGGATGGCAGCAGGAGGTGTCAAAGGGTCTCGAATACGGGCTGGAAGCGGCAGAGAGTATTAGCGATCGCACTATTCCCACCTTTTCGCGGGGTGAACTACCTCACTACGCTGGGATCAATACCTTTCTCAAAGCACCTTATCTCGAAGATGTTCGCCAGGTTGAGGGATACGATGTAGCCATTGTCGGGGTTCCCCACGACTCGGGAACCACCTATCGCCCCGGAACCCGCTTTGGTCCCCAAGGCATTCGCCGCATTTCTGCTTTGTACACCCCTTACAACTTTGAGTTGGGGATTGACCTACGAGAGCAAATTACCCTCTGTGACGTGGGAGATATTTTTACCATTCCAGCCAACAACGAAAAGTCATTTGACCAAATTTCTAAGGGCATTGCTCACATCTTCAGCTCTGGAGCGTTTCCAATCATTTTGGGAGGAGATCATTCCATCGGATTTCCTACTGTTCGGGGTATTTGTCGGCACTTAGGGGACAAGAAAGTTGGCATTATCCACTTTGATCGCCATGTAGATACCCAGGAAACCGACCTGGATGAGCGGATGCACACCTGCCCTTGGTTTCATGCAACTAATATGAGGAATGCTCCAGCCAAGAACTTAGTGCAATTGGGCATTGGCGGTTGGCAAGTACCTCGCCAGGGAGTCAAAGTTTGCCGGGAGCGGGCAAGTAATATCCTGACAGTAACCGATATCACTGAAATGGGATTGGACGCAGCAGTAGAGTTTGCCCTCGAACGGGCACTAGACGGTACCGACTGCATTTATATCAGCTTCGATATTGACTGTATCGATGCCGGTTTTGTTCCTGGTACAGGCTGGCCCGAACCGGGCGGACTCCTCCCCCGGGAAGCTCTGTATCTACTGGGCAAGATTGTTCAGCAGGCTCCTGTTTGCGGTTTGGAAGTAGTGGAAGTCTCGCCGCCCTATGACATCAGCGACATCACTGCCCTGATGGCAACTCGCGTCATCTGTGACACAATGGCGCACCTAGTGCTATCCGGTCAACTGCCGCGCCAGGAAAAACCCTCCTACATTCATCCAGAAGCGCAGCCGGAATTAGTAGAGTGGACTTGAAGGTGGATTTCAACAATGCATGAGACTGACATGACTAAGGCACTAATTGTGACCTTGCGCAATTGGTGGCAAGCACAGCCAGAGCGACCCAAAATTTCCTGTGTGCATCTGACAGTAGGCCAGTTCACTGGCGTCGAACCCGTGAGTTTGGAATTCGCCTTTGAAGCTCAAATTTCCAACACCTTTTTGTCTGGTGCCAAACTGGTGATTCAGGAAACTCCCTTAATTGCCTTTTGCCATCACTGTCAACAAGACTATCGGCCTGATATTGATAGTCAATACGCTTGCCCAGAATGTAAATCACCGATGGAAGACATTCGCTCTGGGCGAGAATTAAAGATTGACCGCCTTGAATACTGTGGCTCTGCTGTTGAACCCAATGCACCACAGCTTTGATGCAGCTCTGGAAATTAACCTGCTCCATGGAAGAAAGGCGTTGACCACAATCGCACCCAGGGCAAACCCATCTTTGAGTTGACAAATCGACTATTTTATGAGCTATACCAATAATATCAAGTCTGGTTGAATACCCATAATTAAGGGGCCCGGGCGCGGGGAGGGTGGGGAGGGTGGGAAGTGTGGGGAGATGGGGAGATGGGGAGATGGGGAGATGGGGGAGATTTTTATTAAGGGTAATTATCCTGACATGATGTCAGAGGACAATTATATGTCTACATGTAAAGTTATATTACGAAATGTAACATTTATGAGCGCGTTTATAAATGAGATGTAAACGTAAGAGGTCTTTTTTTATTGAACAATAAAACTCCGGATCTGTTTCCCCTCTTGCCTTTTGCCTCTTGCCTCTTGCCTCTTGGCCTTTGGGAGTATGTTCACAACTCAAATATAAACGCGCTTAGTGCAGTCTATTGACTTTTAACTGACAATAATTAAGAATTTATTAAAGAAGCTCAAAAATACTTCATCATACGGTAAAGACTATGAAACTTACTTATCGCGGCGTTAGCTACGAATACCATCCCAAGAAAATTACCACCACAGAAGTTAACTGTACTGGCAAGTACCGAGGACTGAATTGTGGATTGGGTAGTGGCCAGGGCTATTTCATTCTAAATGTAATCGGAATATGGTATAATGCAGCGCAAACTCCATTTAATGCATCTACTCCCGTGTCTCAAATCGCAATTATAGAAGCCTTTGCTGGACTAGAAGATCCTCGTC
>NZ_JAAHHX010000410.1:0-1930 GCF_010672065.1 Moorena sp. SIO4A1
TCGGTTTATGGATGATTGGGTGGTTCTCGCTCCGACCCGGTGGAGGTTGCGGAGGGCGATTAAAGCCACCAATCAGCTGATGGCCCAGTTACACCTGGAACTTCATCCATTGAAAACCTTTATCGGGCGCATCTCCCGGGGGTTTGATTTTTTGGGGTATTGGTTTTCTCCACAGGGGTTATCGGTGGCTGGTAAAACCATAGAAAGGATGCTGGAGAAGGTAAGACGGCTTTACGAGCAAGGGGCGTCCAGTGGGCGGATTCTGTCTTATCAACTCCAATGGGGGCGTTGGGTGCGGACGGGTTTGGATGGGGTTTTTGGGGTTGGCGTACGGTCGGGTTTTGATCGTTTGGTTTTTCCCTCTTTGGGTAGTCGGTGCGTTACGCGATGCGATGCTGTTGGCTAAATATAAGTTAACATCCAAAACACTGATTCTGCCGTTGATTACGTTACAAAACTAGATTTGGTTTTTCGACCATTACCCTGGATAACACGGCTTTTTCCTTGGTATGAATTGTGTCGCCAGCCGCCTCCGCGTTGCTTTCCCTCCCTTCTAGTGCTCCTTCCCCTCATCCAGTTCTGCGAACCCACGTGTTTTACAACTCATCTATATATTTTTTTGCTTATGGGGGTAATCCCTCTACCTCTATTGGTTTCTTCTTTATTCGGTCCTTATTTATTCCTCCTTTTATCATTGTTTCTGTCTCGTTTGCCTAAAATACTCTCTGCCACCACGGGATGTTCCGTTTTAGATCATAGTAATACAATCCTTTGGCCTCAATTTCCGACAAATACCCCTTTTCTCCGATTGGTAGAACATTTTCCGCGTTTTCCTTAACTTCCTTGTCTACAACGCCGGTTGATACAATGCCAGGGTTTTTTTTCGGATCAATCTGATAATTTGCTAGAGCTTATTTGGTCACTTCCTCATACTTGTTTCCTCTTTCATTCGGATCAAACCCTTTCTGGAATATCTCTTCCGGTTTTCGTTAATATACTCATAATAACGTTGTTTTTTCGGTGATTTTTCCCACTACCGCTTTGGTCAAATCTGGGCCAAATATATTTAATAGGTGTTTTAACACATCGCCTTATGCAAATTGGATGGGGGAAGGTTTGCTGGTCATAATCTCAGTTTTGTTATTTTTTGTCCTTCGCCTCTTCTCTGCCCTCTTCCCCTTTTCCTCCGCCTCACGCTCCAACCCCCGATCGTCATTTACCCCAACCCCATTTACCTCCTTCGTCGTACTCACCCTTCCCTGCATCTGCTGCACCACATGCCACGCCTCATGGGGCACATGCCGCTTCTGCCCCGGTGCCACCTCTATCCCCAGTCCTTGGGTATAAGCATGGGCATTGAGTTGCGCGGGTTTGGGCGAGTTATAGTTAACGCGCACCCCTGAGAGGTCAAAGCCAGACATACTTTCTTAACCTTCCTTGAGGCGATCGGGCAGCCCTGTCTTGTTTTCTGCTTTCTTTTCTACCTCCATGGGCTGGATTGGGGTTTCGCGTCCGCTCTTTCCTCCATCTCGTTTTGCTACTGGCATTCCCTTTGACCGGTGCTGTTGCACCTGCCCATTTTTTACCATCGTCTGCGCATTCACCACCTTTTCCTCTCCTACTACCCTTGGTGGGACTTTTCCTTGCATCCACTGTGATTCCGTTTCCTCTTCTTGTCGATTGGGCTCTTTTGCTTTTGCCTGCCTAGGGTACGGATTAGTTGAGTAATTCCATACTGGTTTCGGCGTCAAGTCGATTTGATTTGTTCCCACTACCCAATCTGGTATTTTGTTTTGGGGTGTCATCGGTTTAGCGGGTAGCTGTCGCACTCCACTTCTTTGGAGGATCCAGTCATCGGAACCCTTCTTTTGGGGGGACTCATTGCTTCTGCGAACATCATATATTTTACGAGTCATTTTTTGTATTATTC
>NZ_JAAHHX010000411.1:0-1929 GCF_010672065.1 Moorena sp. SIO4A1
TCTGATGTTTGTCAATCTGTTAGTCAATTTGGGAAAAGCACTAATCACCAAGACCAAAGTCAAAGCACTAAGGACTAAAGACTAAAGACTAAGGATTAATTAATATGGACATTTACTCCTAGTCTAAGCCTTGGTAATTCCCGGTAATTTCTGGAATTGCCAACTAGGATGCAGATTGAGGATTTACTTCCTACGTTGTTTTGATCATGATACCCGGGGGTGACCTCCAGCTCGCGGCTCTATCGCTAGCTATTAAGACGAAGGCAAACGTGTAGTTAGCTCAACAAGTCATTACAACATTATCGTTCGCGCAAGCGTGTGCGAAGCACTCGGAACACATCACCGATTTTGAGGCATTTAACGATGCAAAATTATGTATTTGTAATAGACACAAACAAGCAACCACTAAACCCGATATCCCCAAAGAAAGCTCGCCGATTATTAGATAAAGGCAAGGCGGCTGTTTTTAGAATGTACCCTTTTACCATTATTTTAAAAACTGCAATCAATAATCCAACCATCTCACCGTGTCAAATTAAAATTGACCCTGGTAGTAAGGTAACTGGATTCGCTTTAGTGCAAAACAATCAGATCGTCTGGGGAATGGAATTAGAGCACAGAGGAGGATTAATCAAGAAAAAACTAGAGTCTAGAAAAGCTGTAAGACGCGGAAGGCGTAATCGCAACACCCGCTACAGAAAACCCAGATTCCTTAACCGTAGACGTCCACCTGGCTGGCTTACTCCTAGCTTAGATCACAGGATTTTAACTATTCAGACCTGGGTAAAACGATTAATAAAGTTTTGCCCGGTCAATGAAATTTGGGTCGAAAGAGTTAAGTTTGATACCCAAAAAATGCAGAACCCTGAAATCAATGGTGTTGAGTATCAGCAAGGTGAACTAGCTGGATATGAGGTTCGAGAGTACTTGCTAGAGAAATGGGGAAGGGAATGCACTTACTGTGGCCAGCAAAATGTCCCCTTACAGATAGAGCATATTTCACCAAAGTCATTTGGTGGGAGTAATCGAGTTAGCAACCTTTGTCTAGCTTGTGAAAAATGTAATCAACGAAAAGGGAATAAGCCCATAGAGGAATTTCTAAAAAAGAAACGGAGTTTACTTCAAAAGATCACATCTAAGGCCAAACAGCCATTAAAAGATGCAGCAGCAGTAAATACGACTCGCAACAAATTAGTCAAAGTACTCCAAAAAATCAAGCCTGTAGTCACTGGGACGGGTGCGCAAACTAAATACAACCGGACTAAGCTGGGATTTCCTAAGGAGCATTGGATTGATGCAGCTTGTGTCGGAGATATTGAAGCTTTGCAGTTAAAGACAAATCCTGACGGGGTGACGAAACAGGCTCAAATGCTTGCTATGTAAAGGTTGTACAATTTTATGGTAAAAAAAGGTAGGTCTTCTATTTGCAACAAAACCTACCTGTTGACAATGTTATCCACATTATACCAAAACCACCTAAAAAGTAAATTTACTCTAGCCGAATATATTTTTTTAAAAATTTTCGTCAATCTCTTACATTCAATTAAAAAAGTTAGTTTGGAAAAGTTAGCCAATGCTCTCCCTTTACCCATTAAATTTGAAAGTAGAAGAAAAAGAATCCAAAGATTTCTCTCTTTACCCAACTTGACAATTGAAGAAGTTTGGTTTCCAATAGTTGAAGAATTATTAAAAACATACTTCAACTCGGAAACGTTAATTTATCTAGCAATTGACAGAACGAATTGGGGTCACATTAATTTAATCATGGTTAGCTTAATTTGGGATAAAAGAGGGTTTCCAATCTATTTTACTTTGTTGCCAAAGTTAGGGAGTAGTAATTTAACAGAACAAAAAAGTGTATTATCAAAGGTTATCCCAATTTTTAAAAACTATAAAATCTGCCTATTAGGAGACCGAGAATTTTGCTCA
>NZ_JAAHHX010000412.1:0-1927 GCF_010672065.1 Moorena sp. SIO4A1
GCTTAACCCCTTGGCGACCTGATGAAACTCGATCTGAATCCTGGTGTTCCTCAAAGTCCCACTCTTGACTACTACTTTCTTCCCAATCCGAGCTTGTATTATCTTTTGACTTTTGTTTCGAGGCTGGACGTTCACGAGTTTTATCCTGCCTCGTCTGGGTTTGATAACTTTCGCGACGGCTATATTCAGAAAATAATGGCTCGTCGTCCGGTGGTTCAGAATTTTGACGAGAGTAACGCCAAGCCAGGTAATTGGGGAGTCGTAGGCTGATGCTGGTTAGAACTCCAGCTCCAACGGCACCAACAATCCACAAGGCTAGAGGTAGAGGTGGTGTCTTCATGTTTAGAAAGACTAACGGTAGCACTGGCAACCAATTATCAACAACAAACAGTGCCAATCCACCTATTACCAAACATAAGAATATAATAATCCTAAACATAAACCAAGGGATTGAAGGTTACAGGTTATAAGGTTGAGGGATGATGAAAATTGATCAGCAGATGTCCGGCTCAAGGCAGAAAAGTCTGACGATATAGCCTCCTACTACTTCCTCTTTGAAATCTGCCCTATTTTACCCATCTTTCCCATATCTTTATTTCTTACTTATCATGATAACTATGTTTAAGGGAATTATTACTTCTGCCCTGCCACCGTTTTAGGGGAATGCAGTCAATGTCTAACTGGTCTAAAGCACGAGCTACCACAAAATCCACCAAATCTTCGATGGTTTGAGGGTTATGGTACCAAGCCGGTATAGCTGGAACAATTCTAACTCCTGTTTCTGCTAACCTGGTAAGGTTACGCAGATGGATTAAGCTAAAGGGTGTTTCACGAGGTACGATTACTAGCTTACGCCCTTCTTTAATTTGAACATCTGCTGAACGCTCAAGCAGGTCAGTACTGAAGCCCGCAGCCATTTTTGCTACGGTATTCATACTACAGGGCATGATCACCATTCCTAAAGTACGGAAAGAACCACTAGCAATACTGGCTCCCACATCCCCCCACCGATGACAAATGAGTTTGCCCCCCTGATCGACTGCCGCTTGCTGACGCCAGAATTGTTCTTGTAGATCGGGTTCAAGAGGCATGCGAATATTTTGCTCTGCCTGCCAAACCATATAGGTAGATTTCGATGCCACCAGCTCAATAGCATAGTCAGCCTCTAGTAAATACTTTAAAGCCCTTACAGCATAGATTAGGCCAGATGCACCGGTGACACCAAGAATTAAAGGAGTTGTCATTAGTTGTGATTACTAAATAATCAAATCATTTTCCGTTTAATACTTATTTAAATACTTAATTTAAATACTTATCATTGAAGGGTGTTCGTTAATTAAAAATTGTTAATTAACAAAAATAAATTAACTATATTAGCATCAATACTATTATAAGTTATTAACCGGACTTAATATCATTTAATTGGTAGTGAGTGGTTAGTTAACCTTCTAGTAACCTACTAACCACTCACTAATAACTTACTCCTCTAAATCTTCGTTACTAGCAAAACTACCACCGCTTACGGTTACCAGGTCAATTTGTTGACGGTAATAATCCACACTCTTGACTTGGACTTCGACGCGATCGCCTAATCGATAGGCAGTGCGATTTTTGCGACCGACTAGGCAGGCGTGACGGGAGCGATACTCGTACCAGTCATCTTTGAGAGAGCTAACGTGAACTAATCCTTCTACTAACAAGTCTTCAATTTCGACAAAAAAGCCGTAGGATTGAACTCCAGTAATCAGACCGCTGAAGATATCTCCTGTACGCTCTTTCATCTGTTCAGCTTTCTTTAAGCCCTGTAAATCCATCTCTGCATCCATGGTGATCTTTTCACGGTCATTGAGATGGGGAATTAATGTAGTTAACTGATTTTCTAACTCTTGGTGAATTTCTGGTGGTAAAACATTCCAGTTTATATTAC
>NZ_JAAHHX010000413.1:0-1926 GCF_010672065.1 Moorena sp. SIO4A1
CTCCGCTTCCTTCTGGTTGGGTCGGTCGTCCTTGGGCATTACACAATGGTTTCTTAGAAAGCTCAGAGCATAGTGAGTGGATTTTGGGGATTGATGCTGATACCAGACCCCAACCGGGTTTAGTGGAGACTATGGTTAAGCTGGAGTTTAGACTAAATCAGACAGAAACAGTGGGGAAGGAAACTAGTTTTCGTATCAACGATGCTAACTAGTACCCCCAATAAGAAGAGAAGAGGTTCACCAACAAGAAAAAAAGGTAGACTGCAATGAACGCAGACTACCGGATGGTAGATGATCAGAAATAGGCAATGTTCCACATCTACCCATGACAATTTTCGATAATCTCCAACAATTTCGTCAAACAGCCTATAATTGTTTAGGAAAAGCTAAGGATGCAACCTTCGAGTTAATGGATGCAGTCATCCTCACTAAAGAGGTATGCTCATATCCAGAGCTGTCAAGGTGTCCAGCATTTCGCCGAAGTTGGTCAAGTATCTACGAAGCCATCAAAGACACTCGTCCTGACACCAGCCAATTAATGGAACTGTACATTTCCCAGATGTCAGACATCCAGCGACCATTGCTAGCAGGAGATCATACCCCCAGACCACGGCCAGAAGCAAAAACTCTTTGTGACCGTAGCTACGTACATTCGACCGGAAAAACCATTGGCAACAAACCAGTCATCCCAGGACATGATTACAGCACCATCGCTTGGGTACCAGAACACAAAGGTAGTTGGGCTTTACCCCTGACTCATGAAAGAATCACCAGTTTCGACACACCCATAAGCAAAGCAGCAGCTCAGCTCGAACAAGTCTGTTTACTACTCCCGAGTAGACCAATTACAGTTTGGGACAGTGAGTATGGATGTGCTTCGTTCGTCGTTCAAACTGCTGACATACCTGCGGACAAGTTGATGCGCTTGCGTCCTAATCGCTGTTTATGGGGTGCACCACCAGCCTATCAGGGTAAGGGTCGTCCCCAAATTCATGGACAAAAATTTAAATTGAGTGACCCAGATACTTGGTCACAACCGACCGAACAACTAACTATTGATGACCCTCAATTAGGTGAGGTGATCTTGAGGCGTTGGAGTAATCTACATTTTCGGCAATCTCCAAGCCATGGGATGGAAGTGATTCGGGTGGAAGTAAAAGGTAAGTATCCCCATCGTCGAGCTCTCCAACCGATGTGGTTGTGTTGGCTCGGTCAAACCATACCCCCGGTCTCAACTATTTGGCGTGACTATCGACGACGATTTACTGTAGATCATTGGAATCGATTCGCCAAGCAGAGGTTACACTGGCTTAAACCTCGTTTTTCTACTCCTGAACGGGAGCAAAGGTGGAGTGATTTGATGCCAATAATAACTTGGCAGTTATGGCTGGCTCGTACTCTTGTCCAAGACCAACCTCGACCTTGGCAGAAATCTCTGAGTGCAGAGGAAATCACTCCAGGAAGGGTTGCCCAGTCAATGGGAGGAGTTTTGGCGGTGATTGGTTCTCCTGCTAGTTTCCCCAAAGTACGTGGAAAGTCTCCTGGTTGGCTTACTGGGTCTAAGAGAAACAAACGTACTGTCTATCCTCTGGTGAAAAAGGGCATAACCAGAAGGAAAAAGACGAGGAAAAAGCGAAGAACGAGTTAGTTAAGTCTCAGTTTTTTGACCTAATGGCTTGATTTTCCGGCTTGTTGAGGGGCGGAAACGTTTTTGTGTGTCTGTCAATCCTTGTCGTCTGCCTTTTTTTCTAGTTTGTGAAAATTTCCCTCATGGTTGGCTAGGTTAGCCTAGCGAATAGGATAACTTACTTCCTATACTCTCCTTTCTCTGCTTGATAGTCTAAACTCCAGTCGTAAGGAATAGAAGTTAATTTAAACCCAGGAATATGAATATATTTACCCCCATTTTTATGGTGATATAAATAA
>NZ_JAAHHX010000414.1:0-1921 GCF_010672065.1 Moorena sp. SIO4A1
AGATGTTTTCTTGGAGATTCTCCTAGCAAGTCGGACTAAAGAAAAATGCGATCGCATTGCCGCTACTATTGCCCATCCCTCATTACAAACAGCCCAAGTCGATGCAGATAACGTTGCAGAAATAGTGGCACTCATTAAGGATTTTCAGCCTGACATAGTTATCAACGTAGCTCTACCGTATCAAGACTTACCGATTATGGATGCGTGCTTAGAAACAGGAGTAAATTATCTCGATACTGCTAACTACGAACCTCCTGATGAAGCCAAATTTGAGTATAAATGGCAGTGGGATTACCACGAAAGATATAAACAAGCTGGGATTATGGCTGTGCTTGGATGCGGATTCGATCCTGGAGTAACAGGGGTATTTACAGCCTATGCCCTAAAGCACCACTTTGATGAGATTCACTATCTAGATATTGTAGATTGTAATGCCGGAGATCACGGTCATCCTTTCGCTACTAATTTTAATCCGGAGATTAACATCAGAGAGATTACCCAAAAAGGAAAATACTATGAAAACTCCAATTGGGTAGAGGTTGAGCCGTTCTCAGTGCATCGGTCAATCAATTATCCAGAGATTGGCCAGAGGGAGTCATACCTGTTGTATCATGAAGAGCTTGAGTCTCTAGTGAAGCACATTCCCACCATTAAACGGGCTCGCTTTTGGATGACTTTCAGTGAAAGTTATCTGACACACCTGCAAGTTCTCCAGAATGTAGGATTAACTAGTATTGAACCAATTGAGTATGAAGGGCATCAAATCGTCCCCTTGCAATTCCTCAAAGCTGTTCTACCTGCACCATCTTCACTAGGTGAGAACTATGAAGGTCAAACATCTATTGGCTGCCATATTCGAGGAATAAAAGACGGAAAACCAAAAACCTACTATATCTACAATAACTGTGACCATGCAAAAGCTTATCAAGAAGTAGGGGCACAAGCTGTTGCTTATACAACAGGAGTACCTGCAATGCTTGGTGCAATGCTAGTCTTAACTGGTGAATGGCAAGGTGAGGGAGTCTTTAATGTCGAACAACTTGACCCTGACCCTTTTTTGGCAAAGCTGGGAACCTATGGTTTACCTTGGCATGAGTCAATTAACAACTCAGAAGAATTTGGGGATTAACAAGCAAGATGATTGATTATTCCCAAATCCCATCCCCCTGCTATGTGCTTGAGTCCGAAAAGCTGATTGAGAATCTTGAGTTAATTGACTCGGTTCAGAAAAAAGCAGGAATTACGATCATTCTTGCCTTGAAGGGGTTTGCGATGTTCAGTGCCTTTCCCATTGTGAAACAATACTTACAAGGTACTACTGCTAGCTCTCTGTTTGAAGCAAGGCTAGGGCGAGAAGAGTTTGGTAAAGAGCTCCACCTTTACTTGCTTGCCTACCAGGAAAAAGAATTTCCAGAACTGATTCAAGGGGCAACACATATCTCGTTTAACTCCCTAAGCCAATGGGAGCGATTTAAAGAAAAAACTCTCTTGACCCAAGTATCACCGGGTCTGCGCATTAATCCAGAGTATTCTCCGGTGGAACCGGAGATCTATAATCCCTCGTCTCCCTTATCTCGTCTAGGAATACGCGCTGAAAAATTAGGTGATAAGTTACCGGAGGGCATTGAAGGGTTACATTGCCACAACTTATGTGAAAGCGACTCACAGGCTTTAGCACGTACTTTAGAGCAGATTGAAACCCTGTTTGGGCATCACCTTCCCCAGATCAAGTGGCTTAATTTAGGGGGAGGACATCTGATCACCTCTAAAAGCTATGATATCGAACACCTAATCCAAGTTTTGACCCGTTTTAAATCCCGTTATCCTCACTTGCATATTTATCTGGAGCCTGGATCGGCAGTGGCATGGGAAACTGGGGTACTCCGAGCAACAGTTCTTGATCTGATTGAAACTTCAAACC
>NZ_JAAHHX010000415.1:0-1919 GCF_010672065.1 Moorena sp. SIO4A1
AGATAAAGCTGATCAGATTGAGTGGCTTTCCCATGGAAGCTGATAGCTGCATGCCGATTCCCGATTCATCAAAAATCACTAATTCTCAGTAAAGTGCGCTACATTGGACTACACTGCGCTACACTAAGGGTAGTACGGGTTAAGGAACTACCGATGTCAGCAAAGCTCTTAAACGAAGTAGGGGTTAAGGAAGTAGCGATGTCAGCAAAACTCTTATTGGTAGACGACGAACCAGGAGTAAGGGAAGCGGTCAAAGAGTATTTGACAGAATTTGGTTTTACCGTACAGGTTGCCAGCAATGCTAATGATGCTTGGCAAATGTTACAGCAGAACACACCCGAACTAGTAATTTCTGACGTCATGATGCCTCAAGTGGATGGGTATCAATTCCTACAGCAGCTTCGAGATGACCCCCGTTTTAAAGCACTGCCAGTAGTGTTTCTGACAGCCCGTGGTATGACTTCAGATCGAATTCAGGGTTATCAGGCCGGTTGTGATGCGTACCTACCGAAGCCCTTTGATCCAGATGAATTAGTTGCTATTGTTAAAAACCTTTTGGAGCGTCGCGCTGCTAACTCTGAAGATAGTGTAGGTAGTACAGAGCTTGAAAAAATAGCCAAGCAGGTGGCTGAAATCCGGGCAATGTTAGACCAGAAGCATGGGATTGTCCAAACTCCTCCACCGTTGCGCATTGATTTTACAGCTAGAGAGCAGAGTGTTTTAGATTTGGTTGCCCAAGGGCTAATGAATAAAGAAATTGCCCGACGTTTAGAGACTAGTGTTCGTAATGTTGAGAAGTACGTTAGTCGTTTGTTTAGCAAAACAGGAACTAATAGCCGTACTGAGTTAGTTCGCTATGCTCTAGAACATGGTTTAACGAAATAGAGGATAAAGCATTCAGACCGATTTACTAGCCTATCCCTAATAATAGATAGGCTTAATTACTGCAGTTCTGGTAGCTATTCAATCTCAGATTCCACCGATACATATTCTGGTTAACTTGTCAATACATAAGTTCTAGACTTGAGTCTCCCCGTCGCTTGAGTGCAGGGAGACTCAAGCAGTTGTAGTTTATTATTGCTTTCCCTACTTTCGCTTTAACATCACCACGGCTTAAGGCTTGAAATATTGCTTGTCTTGATACAGTTGCTAATGGGAAAACTCCCTTTGGCTACGCTGGATCAATTTTGCCACTTAAACAAGCATCATTCGAGTTAATATAACCTTCTCTTCAATCATGTTCCCTTCGGCTAAAGAGCAAGCTAGCTCACACTTTAGCCAATATTAACTTAAGTAAAGTTACGTTAAGATACTTTGCCTTTTCTTATCAAGCTTGGCAAAAGTTTGTTATCGTTCATTATCCGCATACATAACTTTAAGAAAGGACAACAGACATGAAGACTTCTCAAACTCCCAACCATTTGGGTCAATCAGTGGCTTTAGGTCTTGTTTTAGTAGTCGCCAGTGTTGGTATTTTCATCCTGATGATGGTTCAAAGTGGTGCTTTGCAGTCTTAATAATCTTTATGAATCAGTCTTGCCATCTCTGGTTCAACTTTTCGTGAAACTCAAGAAGCCCACCTATAGCGCTTTGACATCTCCCCTTTTAAAAGAGAGGGGATTCTACAATGTTGCTACGTGGCGGGTTGAAACCCCGCCCCTTCGCTTCTTGTGCGATATGATCTACTCAATGAAGTGAACAGATCGTACCGGTGTGGGAGTGTCAAAGCTCCCCTACCTGTCTTGGTCAGGTCTAACCCTAACTGTACAGCTACTTTTCGAGCTATATTTGCGGCACCGTTACAGTCCGCATTAACTAGCCATCCATCATAAGATTTATATAATCCACGTCTGACCCGTTTTCCCGACGGTTTCCATCCTTTGGGTTTTTCACCAATTTTTGGGAGGCTGTCGTCGAGA
>NZ_JAAHHX010000416.1:0-1913 GCF_010672065.1 Moorena sp. SIO4A1
AAAAAGGTAGTAAATCTGATGAAATTGTTAATAAACAGCAAATCAGCATTACTACTGGCGATACAAAGGGTAACACAGATTAACAAAGGAAGAGGAACTGCTGGAGTAGATGGAATAACGGCCTTAACTCATAGACAGAGAACCAGCCTAATTAAGAAGTGGAACTGGAGTAAAGCAAACCCAACTAAACGAGTATACATCCCTAAACGGAACGGTAAAAAGAGACCTTTAGGAATACCCACCATAAACGACCGAATAGGTCAAGCCATCCTAAAAATGGCATATGAACCGGTATTTGAAGTGAATTTTGAACCGGGAAGTTATGGATTCCGACCCGGAAGAAGTTGCCACGATGCTATCCAAGACATCTTTTCCACTTTGAAGAAAGGGAGTACACACAGATGGGTACTAGATGCCGACATCAAAGCCGCATTTGATAACATCTCCCATGAATTCATAATGGATAAGATTAAAGGATTCCCAAAAAGGGAAGTCGTATTGAAATGGTTAAAGGCAGGGTACATGGAAGAAACTAAATTCCATGAAACCGAAACAGGGACACCTCAAGGGGGAATAATAAGCCCATAAAAGCGCAAATATAGCCCTTGACGGAATACAAGAATGGATATCAAAACCCATGGTAACCATCGAGTATAAAACCAGGAACAAGGACAAGATGACGAACAGAAAGAGGGAGGTGAATAAGTATAAATTTGCTAGATACGCAGATGATTTCGTCATAACCAGTCAGACAAAGGAGAATCTCGAAGATTTAATTCCAATGTTAGAAAGCTGGCTAAAACAAAGAGGACTGACCCTAAACAAACAAAAAACCCAAATCAGAGACATCAGAAAAGAGGGATTCTCATTCCTCGGATTTGATATACGACAAAGCAAAAGCACAACTCTTCGGATAGGAAGCAACAGGTATGAACGAAAGGCTCACAAAATGAGAATTAACGCCAGACCTAATGCAAAAAGGACACCTTCACCAAACGCCAGGCCAAAAGAAGAAGAGAGTTACTCCTGCTTCATAAAACCCGGTAAGAAGGAAACCAAAGAATTCCTAGCCAAGATACGGGGATATCTCAAGAATGAGGCAAGAGTGTTAAGCTTCGATACGGTATTAAAAAGACTGAACTCCAAAATCAGGGGATGGTTAAATTACTACCGATTCGTATGCTCCAAGAAAACATTCCAGAAAATCAGGAAAGAGGTATTAGACGCCATATACAGGTTTCTAAGGCGTAAACATCCTTTGAAGCCATGGAAATGGATTAAACGGAAATACTACACAACGGTTGACAAAGACCCCCACAACCCATACGCCAAAACCAACGGTAAAAGGAAAAGGGAAGAAATTCTGATCAACGCTGCCAAAGATGTACCAATAATCCGATATGAGAAGGTAAAAGGAACAAATTCACCATTTGACCCAACACTAACAGAATATTGGCATAAACGCCAGACGAAATGGGGTAAAACCAAATTCGCCAAAGGCAGTAAATACGAACAAGTCTACACAAGACAGAAAGGAAAATGCCCCATATGCGGACTACCAATCTGTATGAATGAAGCGTTCGAGGTACATCACATCCTTCCAATCAGGGATGGAGGCAATAACAGTGCTAAGAACCTAACAATTCTACATCGACACTGTCATAAAGCCAAGCACAAGCATCTACATTCCCGGGTGGACTGAATAGGCTTGAGCCGGATGAGTGCGAAAGTCTCAAGTCCGGTTCTTAGGGGAGGAGGAGATGGTAACATCTCCTACCTTACCCGACCAAGGGTAAATTGTAAACTACGATACAGTAATTCCTAGAAATTAGAGCCCAGCTTTTAGCCAGCCTGCTCATGCCAACACCATTGCTCAAGATTAGTTTGGGAATGCTGATCTTTGCTGTGGAATT
>NZ_JAAHHX010000417.1:0-1913 GCF_010672065.1 Moorena sp. SIO4A1
CCCGTAATTAAATTCGCGCTTTGGTGCGCGCCTCAGAAATTTTTACCTCACAAGTCGTAGAATTTCTATATTTGTTAACGATATGCATCGATTCTAAACTAAATTGATACCTATTTGATGACACGCCCTATAAAAAATTGACATTGTTAAAATTTTAGTATAGGATAAATTGCTTAGTATTAAATCCGTCTTAGACAAATCCAGCACAAAATATGAGTAACGGCAAGGCACTGCAACCATCCCCCTATTCAAAAAGACAATACAATATTCACCAACCTGGTGACTTTGATGTTGCGGTTAATTATAGTCGTGTGTTGTTGGCAATTGCTGGTGCAGAGGGTGAGCTGGCAGAGGCAGAATTGGATTGGTACATTGATGAGCTGGTTTTGTTCGGATGTACTGAAGAGTATTTGCCAGAAATCAGTAAAGAGTATATTGCCACTGTCAAAAACCTGAATTGGAAAGATGTTAATCTCGAAGAGCTATTGGAGAATATTAATTTTGATTTTCCCATGAATTCGCCCAAGGTTATTTTATATCAAGCGATCAAGATGTGCCGAGCTGATAGAGACTATCATCAAAAGGAAAAAGAAGCCATTCGGAAAGCTGCTCAAATTTTAGGTGTTTCACTTACAGATGTTATGGCGATTGAATCACTAGTAGAAATGGAAGAGGCAGCCGATAAATTAAGATATTCTGTGTTAGAAACAATAGGATAGTTTAGATGGTTATAACACATTCTTGTGCTGGCAATGCAAATTCAAGTGTGTTATAATCACAAATTTTAATTTATAAACTTCATCGACAATCTTCTAAATTAGTTCAGTTGGGAGACTAACACTTGTCCAAAAATTACATACATGGCTATTCACATCAAGAGCAACAACGCTTAGTTAAACAAGCTCAATATTGGCGGGACAAAGTGCTATTGCGCGATCTCAATTTGTTTCCTACCGAGAATTTGTTAGAAATCGGCTGTGGTACAGGTGCTGTCTTAGGAATAATTCTAGACAGTTTTCCAGATTTGAGAGTAGCTGGAATCGATCTCGAATCTACTCAAATAGAATGCGCTCAGCACTATTTACATACTCTTGGTTTTGAAAACAACATTGATCTGCGTGTAGGTGATGCCATTCAGCTTCCTTGGCCCGATGCCAGTTTTGATCATGTTTATGCCATCTGGTTCTTAGAACATGTCTCAAATCCTAAAGCAATTCTGGAGGAAGCGTACCGTGTCCTCAAGCCAGGCGGTCGAATTACCTTAACTGAAACTGATTACGAAACTCACCTGATTTGGCCGGAATCACCTGATTATCAATATTTACTACAATCTTACCGTGAAATGTTCTTATATGCAGATGGTAATCCCTGTATCGGGCGAATTTTGGGACCACTTTTAAATTCAGTGGGTTTTCGGGAGGTCACTAATATACCATGGGCGTTTTATAACTTTGGTAATACTGAAGATCAAGATCTAGAGAAGTTGGTAGAGTATATGCACTCTTGTATACAACCAACTCTCATGGAAATGACACGAAAACTGGGAAAGGATTATCAAAGGCTAGAAGCCGGTCTAGAATTTTTCCGAAATCTTACGAACCAGCCTGAGTGTGCCGTAGCATTGACAATATATCGGGCATCAGGGAAACGATAGTCAAGTTAAAGACTACAACACTCTTGAATTACTATAAACTACTATAGTAAATAGTAGACTGATGTTTTTGGGTAAATTTTTTAACAAGATATTTTTGTATGGTTACATTTCATTCGGTTTCTCAGAAAGAATCACTAGTGTCTCTGAGTTTTACTGAGAATAACTCAACTACTCCAGATCGGAATTACCAAAGCCTAGAAGCAGTCATTAATTTTTACGAGCAAAAAGATATAAGAAATGACTACTTCAAGTGGTTGAG
>NZ_JAAHHX010000418.1:0-1913 GCF_010672065.1 Moorena sp. SIO4A1
TGCATAAATGTAGTCGCCATCTGCGATCGCATCTTCTAATCTTTTCAAGACCACAATACCCAACCCATTACCACCTAAAGTTCCCTTGGCTTTAGCATCAAAAGTACGACAATGTCCATCAGGAGACATAATCATTCCCTCTTGATATAAATAACCTTTTTTGTGGGGAACTTGAATGGAAACACCACCTGCCAAAGCCATATCACATTCACCACTGAGCAAACTTTGGCAAGCTAGATGAACGGCAACTAAAGAAGTGGAGCAAGCAGTTTGAACTGTAATACTTGGTCCTGTTAAATTTAGTTTGTAAGAAACCCGGGTTGATAAGAAATCATTACCATTGCCCAAAAGAAATTGATAAACGTTTCCTGGTTCTGAATTTTCTAGATGAGGATAGATATTATTGCGGGCGTAACTGTTCTCACTCAGACCAGCATAAACTCCTATAGCACCCGCATAAGTTTGTGAGTCATAACCAGCAACTTCTAGTGCTTCAACAGCAGACTCTAGAAATAGGCGTTGTTGTGGGTCAATGATTTCAGCTTCTCTGGGATTATAGCCAAAGAAATTAGCATCAAAGAGATCGATGTCTGAAATTACAGTTCCTGCTTTAACATAATTCTGTTTTTTTAACAAGCTGGGGTCGATCCCTTCCTCCAATAGTTCCTGTTCAGAGAAAAATTCAATAGACTCCACACCCTCTTGTAAATTTTTCCAGAAAGTATCAATGTTATTCGCCTTGGGAAAACGACCAGAAATGCCAATGATAGCGATCGCTGAATCATCAATATTATTTGTAGTAATCATTTTATTCATCAAAAATTATTTATTTATGTCTACGATTTTGCTGTCTTTGTAACCTTTGCTGTTTCATCGAAGTTTTCCTGTCACTACGAGCCTTTGCTTGACCAGTAGTTAAATAATCAGTTACTTTTCCCCTTTGTAAATCAATTAAATATTTAGAAAATTCCGATATATTTGGGTGTTGAAACAGTTTGACAATTGAGATATCTTGTGCATATATTTCCTGTAACTTTGTGTGAACTTTAATTGTTAGTAATGAATGACCTCCAAGTTCAAAGAAATTATCATAAATTCCCACTTTTTCTACCTGTAGAACCTCTTGCCAAATCTTAGCCAGAAGTTGCTCTGTTTCCGTCTGAGGCGTCACATAAGTTGTTGATATACCTGAAGGAACAGTATCGGGAACTGGCAAAGCATGACGGTCAATCTTGCCGTTGGGGGTTAGAGGGAAAGCATCTAGCAACACGAAAGCTGCCGGAATCATGTATTCAGGTAGCTTTTGCTTGAGAAATTGGCGAATCTGAGGAATTAGGGAAGCGTCTTGAGTAGATTCCTGCTTAGGAACTATATAGACTACCAAACGTTGTCCTCCTGCTGGGTCTGACTGAGCAATAACCACATTTTCCTTGACATCAGGGTATTGTGAAACTAAAGCTTCGATTTCTCCAATTTCAATGCGGAAACCTCTGATTTTAACTTGGTAGTCTATCCGCCCAATAAATTCTATATTGCCATCAGGAATATAACGTGCTAAGTCTCCTGTTTTATATAACTTTGTGGCTTTTGACTTGTCAAAAGGGTTGGGAATAAATTTGGAGGCTGTGAGTTCGGGGCGGTTGTGGTAGCCTGTTGCTAAACTATCTCCTCCGATATGAAGTTCTCCCGCTACTCCTATGGGCACTGGTTGGAAATTTTTATCCAAAATATATACTTTGGTATTGGATATTGGCTTACCAATAGGTGGTGAAATACTGCCTCCTTGACCTGAAACTACTAACCCAGAAGTAGTAACAACCGTATTCTCTGTCGGACCATAGTTATTAAATACACGGAATGGTAAAGCTGCTGATGGGTACTTGTGCAGTTTGTCTCCTCCTGTGAGTACAGTT
>NZ_JAAHHX010000419.1:0-1912 GCF_010672065.1 Moorena sp. SIO4A1
GTGTTGAAAACTGGCTCCGCAAATGAGCTTGAACCAATCACCCTCCCTTAAGGAATGTAAGGGATAGTAAAGTTCATTCACTCCTATATGCTAAATCTTTAACGCGAAAATGGGGAGACTAATTTTACAATTCGAGTAATGAAAAAGGTTTTTTTTGAGGCGCTTACAAACCTTTCCAGGGGGGAAAATCCCTCAATTGTTTTCCAAAAATGCAGATTTAGGGTAGCTGGTTTTATTCTTACACCAAATGTAGGGGTTGAATTCCTACAGCTGATCTCACTAAAATAATGGTGTCAATTAAATGAAGCTTCCCCCACCTGAACGAGGTGGGGGTGTCCTATGCTAATCTAGGGCTAGCCGTAGCCCACAGATCACACAGAGAAGCCCAGCTTCTAGGCGGTCGTCGAGATCTTTTGCTGGAACGACCCTCACTGTCATTTCTGCGAGTGAGTTTAAACACACCTCTAGCACCGATATTGTAAGCGCCGTTTAGGTCTGCATTAAACTGCTTACCTGAAGGGAAGGTTGCTTTGGAGTATTTTTTAGAATCTCTCTTCACTGTACCAGAGCCATCAAAAGCCAATTTTGAAGTATAAGCAGCGACGACTTCTATCACTTTTCCACCCAACTCAGCCCATTTCATTTCCGTTAAATCGCGAATTTTTGCCTTGAGCCATCCGTGGAATCTCTGCCTCAGGTTAGACCGCTTTCGTCCACCTTTTGGCTTCCACCCTTTAAGATTCTCAAATACAATTGCTTCCGAGTTAAATTTCTCAGCCATCTCAACAATTCGCCTGGAAACAACCTGGCCAATTTGGTTGTTAATTCTTTGGCATTTTTGATACGTCTTGGAGCAAAAACCTTTGTGTAGTCTTCCTCCTTTACCCATCGTTTTAGATGCTCTTGTTGATACAGATTTTAGTCGTTTGTCCCTGCGGTCTATGTCTCTTCCAAGATGAATAAAATCACGATGGATTACAGTGCCGTCATGGGTGACAACTGCGACGGTGGCGGTAGTATTTATCCCTAAATCTACCGCAGTTACATTAGCCTCTGGTTTTCGTTTTTCTGGTTTACACGCAAACGGAACAGACAGATGACAATACCTATCGTTGAAAATTAACGAAGGGGACATCATCTTGTTTGTAGTTATTTCATGACGCTCTCTGAGACTAGTTATCTTAACCGTAGTCCAAATCCAGTCTTTGCCGTCAAAAACCTTAATCTCGATCTTGTCAAAACCATACAGCTTATAACACTGACCTTTGTATAGCGCAGGATAACAGCCAGTGTCAGCATTTAATCTTGGTGGCTTGCTATCTTTTCTTTTTCGACAACCAGATTGCCATTGGCGATATCTGGTTACATAGCTACTAACTTGTCCAGCTGCAAATGCAATTGCAGCTCGACGGTAGTAGCTAGGGAACTTATAAAAAGTATTGTTGAACTGTGGATATTTTATTTTTGGCCGCTTAGGTGTTTTATGCATTAACTTTTCGAGAGCAGGAGTTAACTGATCTGCTGTCAACTCGCCAAGCTCAGACCAGTGAGTGTAAATAATGCCAACCAAGTATCTACAAGCCTGACGGTAAAGTCTAACCGTCTCTCCAAACAACACTTTCTGTTCGGGAGACGGATTAAGCTTCCATTTGTCAGTTCGTATGATTTTTGCTGGCGATTTCACTGGTATAACAAAATATCCTTAGTCAACATTTTAACCCACAAAAGATTAAACAGCAAGATACTAATCTTTTGTTCCAGGTTTTTAGTAATTATTTTTGTCGTGGACTAACCCCCACCTGGGCGTTCGCGTAGCGTGGCCTACGGCCAGGTGGGGGAATGCGTCTCACGGTCTTGTTCAAAACTCTTTTTATTAAAACCCATCCCACGACTAACTATCACGTGGGATGGG
>NZ_JAAHHX010000042.1:0-58160 GCF_010672065.1 Moorena sp. SIO4A1
TACTCCCTACTCCCTACTCCCTACTCCCTACTCCCTACTCCCTACTCCCTACTCCCTACTCCCTACTCCCTACTCCCTACTCCCTACTCCCTACTCCCTACTCCCTACTCCCTACTCCCTACTCCCTTTGCTATATAAATAACTAATTTAATTGGCCTCTAAAAATTCCTGTTTAAATTGGTAAAACTTAATTTTAGCATAAATATTTTTCAAGTGCTTCTTAACCGTGTTGAGAGTAATGCGCAATTCATCAGCAATCTCCTGATAGCTGTAATCAGCACGACGCAGTAACCAAACTTCGGCCTCACGAGGAGTCAAGTCATATTTATTCACCTCTGCGATCGCAAAACTCTCAGCATATTGATCGTGATTTTCTAGTGTTACTAAAATGCAGGGATTTTCAAAGGAGTCTAAGGTGAGCTTAACGGCTCGAATCCGAAAAGATGTTGAGGGATCAGTAATAATTTCAGACTCGATAATTATTGACTGATTTGGATATAACTCACAGCTATCGAGCACAGCTTGGCAAACACGCCTGATTTCTTTGGGAACAACGTTAGATTTTGACCTATCCACTGCCAGTTGAGCACAAATAAAGCGACCATAGCAATTGCTATGAACTAACTCTCCCTGAGCGTTCAGAATCAAGACACCATCCATTAATCCTTCTACTACCCCTTGTAAGAGAACACCGTTAAACTGTCTTGCCTGAGTATTCATCCTCTAGACCTATGTGAACGTTACGAATCTGCAACAGAGCAGGTCCCTACTACAGGTACCTACTACAAGTCCCTACTACAGGTTCCTACTACAATCCATAGGTGTAGCGGCTTTGAGCTTATGCAGTAGCTTATCGAGTTCTGGTATCACTAGTTCACAAGAGTGGGTCAGTGTTGAGTTGTAAGCATATGCGCTACGCGCAGGCTACGCCAACAGCAGTCAGCGGTCAGCGGTCAGTGGTCAGCGTTCAGTGGTCAGCGTTCAGTGGTCAGCGGTCAGTGGTCAGCCTTGTGGGACAGGCTTTGGCCTTGGCCTTTGGCCACGCTACGCGAATGGCCACGCTGTGCGAACGACGCATCGGACCTAACCCATAAGCTAATAGCTGATAGCTGATAGCTGATAGCTGATAGCTGATAGCTGATAGCTGATAGCTGATAGCTGTTCGCGTAGCGTGCGCGTAGCGCATATGCTTAGCTCAGCACTAGTGTCATTCATTTAAAATCTAGAAACTGAGTTAGAAAAGGTAGTATAAAAAGACTCAGAAGGATAATGACAATCATGAATAACTTTAATGTTAAGCTATCTTCCTGTTCGAATTCATTCCCTGTCGAGTTAACGATGTTTTGAAAAATCGAATTATCTAAGGGCTTCTTCCACCATGGTCTTTTTTGTCTTTTTCGTGGATGTTTTTCTGTTTGAGTCATTGGCACTTGGGTATTAGTATTCGTAAGTTTTGAGATTAGCTTAGTCATGGAAGGGTGCATCTCATATTTGTAAAAAAGTTGCGTAGGGTGCGTTAGGGGGGCCTCATTTTCCGCCTCGTAGCCAGGGTTATGTTGCTGCCCGTAACGCACCACGGTGTCAAACAGCAAAAATGAGATGCACCCGTCATGGAATAGATCTTATTCAAAATCACTCCTACCTTAAAGAATATTTTTGGAGAGCGAAACTATAGTAAAACCAAACTAGTATTGACGGTAAAAACCACGGAATCAATACTAATGCTGAGATATAAACCTGCAATACAAATAATCCGTATATTCCTGTTATACTTCCCAAGGTTAATACCTGTTCATGTCGCTGTAGTAAGGTTTTTTTTACCAGGATAATAGTAGTCCATTTTCCTAGGAATGCCCCTAGAAAAATAACCCAATGATCAGGAATCCAAACTACCCGATGCTGCCGGATTATATGGTGAACCATATAAGCAAATACTTCTCCTCTAGTTAATACTTCGAGGCACTGCTTTAGATCCTGTTCAACAGGTTGATAGTAATGGCACCAATAGCCAGCAACTGACGGAAAGTAAAAGTCATCTTCGGTGTCATTGTAGTCACCATGGGTGATGATAACAACTTGCTGCATCACATGCTGTTGGAGTTCTGGATTAGGCACAGGAAAATTGAGAAGTTCCTTAGCTGTAATAGATTTGTAGACTTGTCTAGGAGGAATAGAAAAGTCAATAATGGAAGCTAGTCCAAAAGGAGGAGCAGATTGATTGAAAGGAATCAGCCCTTGATTGTGAGTCTTTCCTGGCTTTAGATAATCACTGACTTGGGACTGAAAATCTACTGTACTGTTTAATGTTGGCTGGGGTAAACTATCTGAAGATGACTGGTGATTGAGCAGATGAGCTACTGCTAGCTGATAGGCAAACGGACATGACTCGTCGATACAGGTGGGATCTAGAGGCTGTTCAATAGTCCAAGGCTCAAAGTCTATGTATCCTTCTAAACTCCATTTGCGACTAGCGACTTTATCTTGTTTATCTGTTGCTAGCACAAACCAAGTATTCTGCTTTTCCACAGCAGAGCGAATCGCTTGATCAAGGTTTTCGTATCTAGGTTGGTAGATATGCCGACTGTAGTAAATGCCGATTACTTGAGCATTCAAGGCGTATAGGTGTCTTACCAACTTGGCTAAGTATTCGGAATCAATCAACTTACCTTGTGTGCTTTCTATTGCTTCATCAGCTTGATCTAGAGATTCCTGATCGATAGCAACTAACAAAACAGGCGCTAAGGTATGCTTTGGTAATTGATTCGTCAAATTACGATAGACAGCTTGAACAAACGCTCGGATGTCGAACAATAATTCGACTTGAATAGCTGGGATGACGCTCAGCAGTAAAACTGTTCCCAATGCGATCGCTTCTGGTCTTGTCGGTAACCACTGCTGCAGCATTTTCTTCCAATCAAACCGCTCAATGCGATAGGGAATCAAACCGGGAGGATTAAATAAAGAGGGAAGCAGATAGGCAGAGGGATAGGCAAATTTTTCTACGGATTGAAGATGTTGACAGGCTTCGAGTAGTGCATCGTAAACATCTCTATGGTCAGCTAGGGGCTTACAGAACTGCTGGAGAAAACTCTGAGCCACATCATTGCGAATGGGTTCCCGCATCACTATTACCTGTAACCCAAGTTTAATCAGAGAGTTAGCAATGCTCAGACCACTGCAGGAGTTGAAAATGGCCAGCTGCAATTGATTTTCCCTAGCTTGAGTTAATTTTTCTTCGAGTTCACTAATCGACAGGGATATATTCGGAGCGATCGCAAGTCTTCCTCCTGTGGTTGTGGTTTCATCGCTATGTCCAGCAAAGAACAGCACATCCCAGCCTCGTTGATCACAGATAGCATTAGCAATTTTAGTTTTGATATCGACATGGTTTTCATGGGGTTGCCAGGTTACTCGCTCGACCTCAGCAATAGACTTAAGCGATCGCACAGCTTTCCAATCGTCCTGCAACGGTAGTCTGGGATCATCTCCGAAGATAGCTAGAATACGGGTTTTTCTACGGTGCGCGTTTCCTAGCGCTTTAAAAAAGCCCGGGGTCGCACCGCAAGCTGTCAGGGGCTTAGTACAAGCAATGGGATCCGGATTATCCATAGCGCTTCTGAAAATGCGAACCCTCCCCAGGGGTGTGCCTTCAGGAGCAAGTTCCCAAGTTTCCCATGGTAACCGTTCCATTTCTATAGAGTCACAAGCTACGAAAATATCAACACTGGGGTGAGTACCAATCCCCTTGCCTTCTTCCGATATCACTTGAGCAACACGAGTCAATTCGTCTCGAATCCGCTGTTGAATCTTACGAACGTTTCCTTCTCCTAACCAACGCTGGAAAGCATTGATGAACTCTCTTTCTGCCTCCATCAAATCATAACATGGGTCACCTGAACCAGGATTAATTCTGCCACTATCTCCTATAGGTTTCACTGACGGAAATTCGTAAAATCTAGTGTAGCGCTGTCGCCAGCGTTGATAACATCTTTGTATTTCTTTGGAATAGTTTAGACTGGCAGATAGCTGCCTTATCCTGTTATCCCATAGCAGCAAAAAAAAACAAGATTTATCATCTGTTTTATGCAAAATTTTTAGTTCAAAAACAGTATTCATTACCCAAAATAATCCTCGTTTTTTTATATGGTTGCCGGTTACCTGTTCTAACTTTAATACTCCCTACTCCCTACTCCCTACTCCCTACTCCCTGTTTACTAAATAACTTAAAATCCTGTTTAACTAGGCTGGAATGCATAAGGAGATAAGGTCTGTGCTGAGCTATCCGGTGGGATAATGGTCACAACAAATTTTTCATCTGAGCGTCCTTCCACACGGGCAAACAGAAATGGATCATCAAGCCCTGATACAGGCTCATGTATAATAGACCTTAGATTGCTAACTTGTAGCTTGAATCCATCAGGTAAAGGAGTACCCAGCTGGGTTCCTAAAATTACCAGCAATGACCATTTTGGTGGAGGAATTGGAGAGTCAATCGCCCAGGTTACCGCACATAGTCGTAAAGCAATTTCACCTAAATCAATGTCCTGATAGGATCGACCTGGTTCGGGAGGAATGTCCATTCCTTGATATCTAAGCTCGTTAATCACATTCTCGAATTTATCAATTGACCGAAATACCGATAAATTACCAGTAATGGTTTGAGGGATAAACAATCCTAAACCTTGGGCAAATTCATCTAATTTACCCTCCAACCATTGTTGTGTATTGATAGCCTTTTGAGTTAGGATAGTAAATACTTCTGTAATCCGAATCGAAAGGGACGTTGTTCTCTGTGGAGTTAGTTGCCATTGATATAATAAATCCAGTAATTCAGGACTTTGGAGTATAGTCAGCCCTTGCTCCCAAGTTAACGTTTGCCAAAGAGTTTGCTCAGGATATTGTAGGCGTTCTAATAATGTTTCTAATGTTTCCAAGTCAGGTTGGTTAACAGATAGCCTAGGGAGGTAATTAGGGGAAATTACTGGTAGCTTAATGACAGCGGAATCCAAGAAACGTAAATAAAATAGTAGGTGATTTGGCTCAGAATCAAACAATGACAGAGGTAAACTATAGTTCCAATCAACTTCAGGATGTAAATTACAAACTTGTCGATAATTAACCAGTTCGTCGTAACGGATAAAGCCTCGAATAATAGCAGTTTCTAGCTCTTCTTGCACTTCAATCACAACATAGAAATGAGCAGCAAATTCTGGTAAATCAATGGCGGCTATCGGTACAGTTACTACTTCATCAATTAAACTCTCACTGGTAATTAAACAAAGCTTAAATTCGCCTACTATAAGATTACATACCGCTTCAATCACATTAGCGTATTTAGGTTGTCGTAAAGAACAACAATTCTCAGAAATCAAAATATTAGCTAACTTTTCCTCTAACCATTGTGTAAAACTAAGTAATGCTAGTCCATTCAGATAGGTTTGCCATTGGCGTGCTTCTGAGATGACTTGATTACTCATTTGTACTGCTTGCTCAAACTGTTCGGACTCTAACCAAATACATTCTGGTTGCACAAGCCTGAGGTCGGTGGAATTAACAGAATAACTAGTCATGATTTTCCTGCTTCGCTTTCTCAAGGTAGCGGCATAGTCGCTGGGTATATAGGCTATTAGTAGAACACTTTTTCCCTGTCATGATTTCTGCAGCTGCTTCTTGGAAGACTTCAGCATCCACGAAAGCTTCTAGGTGTTCCATCAGGTTTCTGAAATAGTCTGGATCCCTAGACATATTTGCCAGATTAAACTGATGTGCTGCATGGGAGATAATGTGGAAAAGTTTGTCTATTGTCCAAAACCGCACCCGATTGAGCAGATCCTTTGGATTTAGCACCCGGCTCACTTGGGACTGATTGGTCATTCCTAAAATAGAGGCAATCTCGGCTTGAGATTTACCGTGACAGTAGATCAGTTCAAGACCTGATATAACCTTTGATGCAAAACGGGCATAACTTCGACTGCGCTCTAGCTTGGTAATACGGTCAGTTAGCCCTTGCTCTATCCCCAAATCCAAACAGGCTATGAGTTGCTGACTACAGAATTGCTGTAATTCTTGTCGTGCGATCGCATCTAAAGTGTTGGTGAAATTTTGGTCTGGTAACTCTCGGTTCCGTCCAGTATCCGAATCCGACACCTCTAGGGATTCCGATGGCGGAAATCCGCTGCGAATCCATATGTCATATCGCCTTAGCACTCTGGCTAGATGTTTGAGTTCATCCCTCAGCTGTACTAGAGAGTTGACAATTACCGATTTTTCCTGCAAGAGGTGGCTCATTTCTTCAAGTTGAGCCTGGGTGGGATCGGGACAACGTCTAGCTTTTTTTCCTGGCTGTTGGCGTCTGTCCCGACGGTAGACCCCATGAAAGGCTTCTAGAATATTGCGATCGCGTGGCAAGAGTTGTTCAAATTGTGTCGGTCTAGCTCGATTCAGCAGCGCCCAGTCACTGAGAAAACAAAGTCCCCGCTCCGATAAGAAGTCTTTGAGTTTGGGATTTTGTTTGGTTTGATAGTAGACCCAATCATCTAACCTAGACTTGGATGGGGAATTCAGATTATATTTTCGTAATACTTCAACGGTAAAAAATTGGTAATCGGTTTTTTTGGTTTCCCTATCGCCATTCAGGATAAGTTGAGTTATACCATCCTGATCTAAGATGATTAGCACTTTTCCATCATCATCAAGCACAAATGGCAGCAAATCCCGATAGGTGAAGTGATTGCTAGCGCTATATAAACTAGCCAGTTTCTTGCAAGCTTTCAGGATTGGGTAAGAGACATAGCAACGAAGACAAAGTCCTGCTCTAGCACGACTTATGGGTGACCCAGACGCCTCAGGGTGAAACCAGGCGTATAGGGAGGTTTGAATGTCCCGATGCTGCTCCACCGACAAATGCGTTCGCGAAGCGGTTCGATGTTCCGTTCGCGTTTCTGGAGCATCTAATTCTAGACACTTCTGTTGAAAAAACTCCCATGCTAGCGGTAGTAACAGTTTTTTGTAACCACACCCAACACTAGCAGGATCAAGTCTTAAAATTTCCCAATATCTCGATAGAGGCACCATCCTTACACTTTTGCTTAGCTGTGCCATATTGTCTCATACAAATTATTAGGTTTGCAGTACCCAAACGGGTAATTTTTTGTAAAAGATGATATGCTATAATTCAGCTTTTTTTGATCGCAAGATAAATGCAAAGTTGAGTCAAGTTCCATTAATCACTTCTTAAATAGTTCCTGGATTTTTGAGTCAGGGTAATCTGTAATGCCTAATCATCAACTACTAATTACCCATTACCTTTTACCCAATTACCAATTCCAATATCAAGCATATATTAATTAGTTAACCAAATTGGAGATTGATTTGATATTACTTCTTTATCCAGGATTCAATGACCGATAAATTACCCCCAATTTACTTCTACATTCCTCAGGGTTTCTGGCCGGACACCATGCCCAAAAGTGCCGATGAGAACTGGAAAGGCTTTGGGATTGGTATCTATGCCTGGACTTTACAAACCTATCTGCGCCTGAAAGCCGATGGTTTCCCTTGCGAACTAGTAGCAGAATTGCCCACAGAGGGGATTGTTCTGATCCACCGCAATTGCTTACGAGCTCACAAAGACCAGCTCAAGCCAGGACCAAAGTTATTGCTGATTTGTATTAAAGCTGAACAAAGACCCTATCCCTATGCTCAACTCCATGTGGTACAAAATCCTCTGGAAACAATGCATCTGCGCAATAGTTACTATTTACCCCACTGGACTCAGCCAGGGTTAATTCAGCGCCATCCAGCAAGATGCGATCGCTTTGAAACCATCGCCTTCTTTGGTCATGAAAATAATCTAGCGCTAGATTTAAAGCATCCCTCCTGGCAACAACAACTCCAAGCACTGGGGTTATCTTGGCAACCAGTAATCAATCGCAATCATTGGCATGACTATAGCAACCTAGACAATCGCTGGCATGACTACAGTAAGATTGATGCTATTGTGGCTGTGCGTAGCTTTGAGGGCAACACAGCCTGCCTCCACCGCAATTACCTGACCAAACCAGCTACCAAACTCTACAATGCTTGGCTAGCAGGGGTTCCTGCTATTCTCGGAGGTGAAGCTGCTTATCAAGCAGAACGCTATAGCCCACTAGACTATCTGGAAGTGGCTACCCCTAGGGCGTTAATTTCAGCCCTTAAGCGGTTGAAAGAAGAGCCCGATTTACGTATCGCTATGGTTAAAAATGGTCGAATTCGTGCCAAAGCGATCACCCCTTCAAGTACTACGAAGAAGTGGCGTTATTTCTTAGAAACTATTGCATTACCTGCTTATTATCGTTGGTGCAATCAATCTCATTGGTCTCAACAGATTACCTTGGGACAGGGTTATCTTGGCTTTCAGGGAAATCGAGTTAAAGATAAACTAACAAGAGTTTTATTAGCTAGCAATAATTCCAGATAAAAGTCGATGGTAAATGGATTTTGGTATCATTATGATATAGAATTTATCAATTTATTGATGTACTTAAATCGCTGGTTTTTATGGAATAGGGAGTATAGATGCAGCCCTTTTTAAACAACAAATATTTTCACCTATAATTATAAAACGCTATACTTAAAGTAGATACTAACCCAATAGTACTTATTAACCATTCCTAACTATGGTTCAAGCAGTATCAAAACTATTAACCTTTGACGAATTCTTAGAACAGTACCCAGAGGATGGAGGAAACTATGAACTTCGTCAGGGTAGAATTGTAGCTATGCGTCCCACCGGTTTGCACGAACAAGTAGCAGCTCTCATTGCCAGAAAACTCGATGTCGAAATAGAGAGACTTTCACTACCCTACTTTATTCCTCGAACTTGTCTTGTCAAACCCTATCAACAGGGAGAAGGTTATTTACCAGATATCATTGTTTTGGATAAACAAACTGTTGCGGAAGATCCATACTGGAAACAAAAATCAAGTATCTCAATCGGTAAATCAGCTAAGTTAATCGTGGAAGTCGTTAGTACCAACTGGCAAGATGACTATCTAACCAAACTGGCTGAATACGAAAAATTTGGCATTCCCGAATACTGGATTGTTGACTATAAAGCCTTGGGAGGAACCCGATACATTGGGTCTCCTAAAATTCCTACAGTTTGGATATACGAGTTAGCTGATAATGAATATAAAGAAGGCAAAACCTTTACGGGTTGTGATTCTATTGAATCACCAATTTTCCCAGAATTAAAACTGACTGTTGACCAGCTGGTCAAGGCCGGAACATAAACCTTTGGTGGCTCTACCACACAAAAATGGATATATTAGGGGATATAGCGTTTGTATTTGAAATGTAAACCTAGGAGGTCTTTTTTTACTATCCAATAAAACTCCGGATCTCTTTTCCCTTTTGCCTCTTGCCTTTTGCCTCTTGCCTTTTTAGGCAATTCGTGTGTTTACAACCCAGATACAAATGCTATAAAAGTAATGAAACTCTTCTACTACCAATACTCACCCAAACGATTCCCTGGTGGTCTCAATAACTTTGGCGATGACCTAAACCCTTGGCTATGGCAACAGTTAATCCCTAACTTACTAAATGACGATGAAAGCACCGCCTTTGTTGGAATCGGTACCCTCCTAAATAATTTACTATCCAAGCGTTTACCCAATGCTCGCCGAATCATCATTTTTAGTAGCGGAGTCGGTTATGAAAAGTTACCAAAACTCCAAGATTCCTGGACAATTTACTGTGTAAGAGGACCCCTCTCAGCCAAAGCCTTAGGCATTTCCCCTCAATTAGCCGTTACCGATGGAGCAGTGTTAGTCAGACGACTCTTCCATCCCACCAGTCAAAAAATCCATCAATTTGCCGTTATGCCCCATGCTAAATCTGCCAGATATGGCGGTCAAGCCTGGCATCAAATCTGTGAACAAATCGGCTTTAAGTATATTGACCCTCGTTTGCCTGTCGAGGAAGTATTATCTGCTATCAGCCAAACCAACATCTTACTAACAGAAGCTATGCATGGCGCAATTGTAGCCGATGCGCTACGAATTCCTTGGATTCCCATCTGCACTAATCCAACTATCTTAGCATTTAAATGGCAGGATTGGTGCTTATCTGTTGGTTTGAAATACCAACCCCAATATATCATGCCTCTGTGGGATTTATATCCTAGAACAGCACGGGGAATTCGTTCATCAATCCGTTATGCTCACTTTTGCTTCAATTGGCTCAAACAAGATCAGTTGCGTTCAGTCAAGACACTTTGGGGTGAAAAACAACAATTAATCGCCACTCAACTATTCAGAATCGCTCAAACTACCTCTCCCTACTTAAGTAAAGACCATCGCATCGAGCAACTTACCACTGAATTAGAAGAAAGGTTAGATAAATTGAAATCAAAGATGAATGATCAAGGATAAATTATGAAGGATGAAATATAAATTTCGATGTTGCTGAACTAAGGAATGAAATAATATAAAGTAACCTTGTATTAGTTATAAATTCCCAATTACCGATTCCTAATTCCCCATTATTGCTGATTTTCCACACTCCGATAACGGAGCCATTCAGCGATAAAAGCAACTGCACCTGATACCAGGATTAACAAAACACTAAGAGCATTTATATCTGGCTTAACACCAATGCGGATGCGGCTAAAGATTTCCATGGGTAGGGTAGTTGCACCAGTCCCAGCCGTAAAACTAGAAATCAGAAAATCATCCATACTTAGGACAAAAGACAATAAACAACCGGCAATAATCCCTGGCATCAATTCCGGTAGTAATATTTTTAGAAAAGCTTGTAGGGGCGTTGCTCCTAAATCAAGGGCTGCTTCTTCTAGGTGAGGGTCAAGTTGGGTGATACGGGAGGAAACAACAATGGCAATATAAGCCAAACAGAAAACTATATGAGCTGCTATGATAGTCCACAGACTAAGAGGAATAGCCATAACTGCCAAAAAGATGAGAGTTGCCACTGCGATCGCAATATCTGGGATAATCAGGGGTAAGTAGGATATCCCTCGATACAAGCGTTTCCCTGGAAACTGGTAACGGGCTAAACCGACTGCCATCATGGTACCCAATACCGCAGAAATCCCTACTGCCACTAGCGCTACCGTGAGACTATTGAATAGTGCGGTCCTTACACTCTCGTCCTGCCATAGTTTCAGGTACCACTTAAACGTGAATCCCTGCCACTGAGCACTGTATTTAGAGTCATTGAAGCTATAAAACGTCAGTACCAGCAGGGGTAAGTACATATAAAAGAACATCAGCAGGGAGAAAATACCTTGCCAAGAAACCCGGAGTTTTGGTTGAGAGTTTACCATGTCTAGGGGAAGCTCCTCCTGCTGATGGTAGAGTTGCTCATTAGTCATTTGTTAATTGTTAATTGTTAATTGTTAATTGTTAATTTTACTTGTTAATTTTACTTGTTACTTGTTACTTATTAATTTTACTTGTTACTTGTTACTTAATTTAAAGTTTATAGTTGAAATTTTCAATTTTTAGGAATGCAACCCTTTTCTTGTTATAGGTATCCGTGTAGGAATTGTGAGAATTGTTGATCCGAATTTCCCTACTCCCTACTCCCTACTCCCTACTCCCTACTCCCTACTCCCTACTCCCTACTCCCTACTCCCTACTCCCTACTCCCTACTCCCTACTCCCTACTCCCTACTCCCTTTTCTATAGTGCTAGGGCTGTGCTTTTGGATCACCATACTTAATCAAAAGTGCGATCGCTATACTCACCACCAAAATTAACATCATACTCAAAGCTGACCCAAATCCCCAGTTTTGAGTAGCTCCTAAAAACTGGTTATAAATCAATCTTGCTCCAGTCATACTCGATGCTCCCCCTAGCAATTCCGGATTAACAAAATCCCCTAATCCAGAGATAAATACCAGCAAAGAACCTGCAGCAATTCCTGGTAGAGTTTGGGGTACAGTTACTTTCCAAAACGTTTGATAGGGATTTGCCCCTAAATCCGCCGCCGCTTCTAACAAACGTTTGTCTAATTTTTCTATAGACGCATAGAGAATCAACACCATATATGGCAGAAAGCTGTAAGCCATTGCAATCAATACAGCAGCACTACGATTGAGCAAATCCAACCCTGGTAGTCCAAGACTAGTCAGTACTGTATTGAGAACCCCAGTCGGTCGCAGAATGGTAATCCAGGCATAAGAACGCAGTAGAGATGATGTCCACAACGGTAAGATAAAACCCAGCAGCAGTAAATTTTGCCACCGCTTGGGTGCTAGCTTAGCAATCCAATAAGCCACAGGAAATCCTAGCACAAGACAAATCACAGTGGTTCCCATGGCCAAAAAAAGCGATCGCCCCATCACTTGCAAGATTACTGGATCAAATACCCGCAAATAATTATCAATACCAGACGGATTGACCACATCTCCTGGTCTAATGTTGGGTACCAAACTTAGCTCAAAAATCACTAGGGTTGGCAGCACCAACAACAAAGCTAACCATATACCTGCTGGACTGAGCAATCCTAGGGGTTCTAACCACTGCCATCGTAAGTGTCTCTTATCTTGCATAACTGGGGATTCAGCAATGTTCTCAGTAACGCTTTCAGTGTTATTTATCATTAGTTTTTAATCATTATTTCTTATTCATTAATCCAAGACTTATAGCCTTTTTTTTTAATGCTATATTATGATATCTAGATTTAAACCTTTTAAAAAGGTGAATTATTATTTAGGATTTTATCACTATAAATTGGGATTTAATTTGTTAAAAATAGCAGTTTTAAATAGCGTTTCGCTCTTTTTGAGAGGTATTTTGAATGGTATGTTTATTTCTGCATTTCCGTACTATTTTCCTAAACTTTAGGGTGTTGAAAAGGGCTAATTCCTAACTCCTAAGCACTGGTCAACTGAGTCCAGTATCGGTCATAAAGTTCGCTAACCTCGTCAACAGGTGCAAGACCTTCACAACGTTCTAACGCTGATTGTTCTGGAAACAAACTTTGATCCTCTTGGATGTCACGGGACAATAGCTTAAAGGCTTTCTGGTTTGGTGTGGCGAAGCTCAACCGTTCACAAATTTGAGCAGCAACATCTGCTTCTAACATAAAGTTAATCCAAGCGTAGGCACCCTCAAGATTGGGAGCTGTTTTGGGAATTGCCAAGGTATCGGTCCACAAGGAAGAACCACTTTTCGGTAGGACGTACTGCAAATCTGGGTTTTCTGCCATGATTTCAACAGCATCAGAGGAGTAACACATCGCAAGCCATAAATCCCCACTTAGGATTTGCGATCGCCAAGCATCAGAAGAAAATGAAGCAATACTTGGTTTTAACTCCACCAACGTTTCATAGGCCTTTTTGATCTCCTGGGGATTGGTAGAGTTGTACGAGTAACCCAACATTTTCAAAGTTGCACCCATCACTTCTCGCACATCGTTGAGCAAAGTCATCCGTCTCGATAATTTATCTTTATATTGCCAAAGATAGCTCCAATCCTCCGGTACCTTAGATAGTTTTTTGGAGTTGTAAATCAAACCTGTTGTTCCCCAGCTCAGAGGAATACTGTGCAAATTGTTGGGGTCATATATAGGATTGAGGAACTTAGAAAACAGTCGATTTATTCCGATGATGCGTTCAAAATCCAGTTTCACCAACAGATCCAACTCCACCATCTTCCGCACCATGTAGTCAGACGGGTAGATAATGCTATAGGCTCCACCCCCAGAAGCCTGAAGTCGAGCAAGCATAGCTTCGTTGGAATCAAAGACATCGACTACAGCTTTGATTCCAGTTATTTCCTTAAAGCGGTCTAGTAGCTCATCATCGGTATAGTTAGTCCAAGTGTAGATAAATAGTTTATTTCTGTCACCTGGTGAAGGAGGTGTTGGTCTGACCTCAGCTAGAGTCCAGCCACATCCAGACAAGGTTAGACCTGATAGGGTAGCGACCGTGGCTAGCTGTAAAAAGTTGCGCCTTGTAGGGCGTTTTAGTAATGATTGTCGATCCTTAGAAAGCACGATTGAAAAGGTTGAAGGTTGACGTTTGTTTTTGCCCAGGCGTCCGAAGTAGGGTAGGTTGAAGAAAGTTATTCACAACGGATTACCCATTACCCATTACCCGAAAATGGATAGGATAATTAATCCACCAGAATTGATTTAGTCAACAAATAAAAATCTCTTGCTCTACTCAGCACTATTTTCCAAGCAAACTAGGCTCAAAAACTACCGAAATCCTCAAATTATTCCTCCAACACTCGACAATCCGTGGGTGCCCAACGAGCATAAATTGTCGTGTGAGGGTCTGGTAACTTGTTATTGGTGTTGGCCAGTATGACTCTGAGACAGTCGCCACTGAGTAACTCCACCACACACTGAATATGAGTACCCAGGTACATCGCGTGTTTGAGACGTCCTTCAAAGCAATTCATTGTAGTAGTAGTAGTTGTTGTTGTTGGGGGGGAAAGACTCAGGCGAATTTTCTCTGGTCGTACACCTACTACAATATCCTGAGTATTAGAATTATCCAGGACTTCTCTAACGGATGGAGACTCAACCACAATCTTGATACCAGTCTTGGTGGTAATTTCGAGTGAGTCGGCATCGGACTGTTGCAGACGACCTTTAAATAAATTGGTATCACCGATAAAGTCTGCCACAAAGGTTGTCCGAGGATTTTCATAGATTTCTCTGGGGGAACCAACTTGCTCAATTTTACCTGCACGCATCACAGCGATACGGTCAGAAAGACTCATAGCTTCTTCTTGGTCGTGGGTCACCATCACAAAGGTTAACCCCAGGTCTTGATGGAGATTTGACAGTTCCACCTGCATCTGTTTGCGCAGCTTGAAATCTAGCGCTCCCAAAGGTTCATCCAACAACAGCACCGCTGGTCGATTAACTAATGCTCGGGCTAATGCCACTCGTTGCTGTTGACCCCCAGACAATTGAGGGGGATACCGATTCGCCAATCCCTCCAGTTTCACTTGTTTGAGGGCTGCTTTGACTCGTTCCTCAACCTCCAATGAGGGTAGCTTTTTTAGCCGTAGACCGAAGGCAATATTTTCGGAAACACTCAGGTGATTGAATAGAGCATAACTTTGAAAGACAGTATTGACAGGTCGGCGGTGTGGTGGAATATGATTCATCGAGCGTCCCTGAATCATTACCTCCCCAGCTGAAGGCATCTCAAATCCCGCTACTAAACGCAAGGTTGTAGTCTTGCCACAGCCAGACGGACCAAGAATGCTAAAAAATTCTCCTCGACGGATAGTTAAGTCAACACCACGAACAACAGTCTCGGTGTCGAACACTTTAAAAACCTTCCGGAGTTCAACATCAAGTTTAGCTGTAGTCGTAGTAGTCGGACGTGGTTCTTTAACAGTCGTTTGAAACATGGTGGTTATTTCAGCAGTAGTGATGCCCCCAGAGTCATGCCTCGTCTGTCTGCATCTGTGCAACACGGTTTCTCTCCTTGGGTTTATTTTATCCTCCAACCTAAAAATACTCCTGCAGTAGCTAAACAGATCTGCACTGATCCAGTAGCTGAGGTGCAGAAGTAAATTGCTGGGTATTAGCCGTGACTAGGTATTAAGCTAATGGTAAGAGCTATTAGAACAGGGGCAAATCAGAGCCTCCTTAATCAAGGCTTTGGGGCAGATCTAGGTGAATTAGTGTGGGCAATCCCAAGGGCATATTCCAATTCTGCTCACTACACCCGGTCACCCTCAACCCCATACCCAGTTTTAACCGACAAGCTTGGGGCGTGAGTCCTGTTGTTTTGTTGTCAATTGTCAATCCTTAATTCTTAATTGAAAAGGGAGACTTATTCGGAATCAAAGCCAATAGGTTACTGGGATTGATCAGGTGACTATTCGCCTTAATTGCCCAATTCCGTGTTCTCCAAGTGCGATTCCCCATTCTCAGACCTCTGACGATGACATTAATTCAGCCTTCCTTATCTCCATTTGCAGTGCATCGATCTAATTCCCGCACTGTCGGACGCAAATACCAATCCGTAGTGATTATGGTACTGATTAGCCTATTCTTGCTGGGGGGAATTGCTTCCCGTTTAGCGTATTTACAGCTAGTTCAAGGGGAACGCAACCAACAGCTGGCAGAAAATAACCGGATTCGTCTGATTCCCAAGCCCCCTATACGGGGCAATATTTTTGACCGTAAGGGAAGAGTATTAGCTAGCTATCGGTTGTCTCACTCGGTATTTGTGTGGCCGATGGTTCTTAGGCAGGAGCAATGGCCCCAAACTCGCAAACGCCTGTCCCAAATTTTGAAGATACCAGACGCTGAGATTCAAAAGCGTCTGGAACAAGCGGGCTATAACTCTCCTTACCTACTTCGGATTGCCCGTGGTGTTACTCCCGCTCAAGTTACTGCCTTGGCTGAGTACAGCAATGAATTACAGGGGATAGAGGTGGATATTGATGCCTTGCGGTACTATCCCCATGGACAGCTATCGGCTCACGTTCTAGGTTATACTGGAGAGCTGGACTATGAAGAGCTGCAACGGCGTAAACCTGACGGCTACCGCCTCGGTGATGTGGTTGGCAAAATGGGGGTGGAGAAGTCCTATGAGCATCTGCTACGGGGAGAATGGGGCGGTCAGCAAGTAGAAGTTGATGGTGCTGGACGAGTCGTCAGGGTTCTGGGTCAGAAACAGGCACAAGCGGGTAAACCTATCCATATAACCATCGATATAGATGTGCAGAAGGCAGCCGAGGCAGCATTAGGCGATCGCAAAGGGGCAGTCGTGGCTATAGACCCCAACACCGGTGCTGTCCTCGCAATGGTTTCTCGTCCAACCTTTGACCCGAATATTTTCTCGACTCGCATCACCTCAGAAACCTGGCGAAAGCTACAAGGCAGAGGGAATCCGTTTATCAACCGGGCAATGCGAGGGTTTCCTCCAGCCAGTACATTTAAGGTGGTCACGGCTTCGGCGGGTATGGAATCTGGTCGGTATTCTCCCAAAACTGTTTTACAGACTTATCCTTACCTGTATGTCGGTGGTCATGCCTTTGGGGAGTGGAACCGAGCCGGATTTGGTCCAATGGGATTTGTGGGTGCTATGGCTTGGAGCAGTAACACCTTCTTTGGTCAAATCGGTCGAGGGGTTGGGGGGAAAACCCTGATTGAATGGGCTCGTAGATATGGCTTTGGTGAAAAAACTGGTATTGAGTTATCCGGCGAATCCAGTGGTTTGATAGTGGATGATGCCTGGAAGCGGAAAAACTACAATTGGGGATGGACCGTTGGGGATACCATAAATATGTCTATTGGTCAAGGGTTTACCCTAGGAACACCCTTACAATCCTCGGTGATGTTTTCTGCAGTTGCCAATGGCGGCTATCGGGTTAAACCCCACTTGCTCAAGAACAATCAGGATGCTATTAAAGGGCGAGTGTCCATCAATATGAAGCCATCAACGATTCAGACCCTGCGCCGAGGATTGCGAGCTGTGGTGACTGGGGGAACAGGAGCGGCATTGAGGGTGCCAGAGTTGCCTCCTGCCGCTGGTAAGAGTGGAACAGCAGAGGCTCCTCCTGGGAAACCTCATGCTTGGTTTGGTGGTTTTGCCCCCTATGATAAACCCGAGATTGCGGTTGTTGCTTTTGTGGAACATTCCGGCGGCGGTGGAGGTTCAGTGGCAGGACCAATTGTGCGCCAGGTGATGGAGGCTTATTTTAAACATAAATAGTCTTAATTATGTTTAATCTCTAGGAGAATCTGGTTAGTCATTTTCGACTCAGGATTAACCAACTCATGGCTAACCAACTCAGGATTAACCAACTCATGGCTAACCACTCAAGGTGTTGACATGATCTGAATTCCCTGACTCGATAACTTGGTCACCCAAAACTCCAAATCTGGGTCAGTAATCTCAATGCTTACTTTCTGTTGAATTTCCTGGGCTTGCTCCTGGGACTCGCACAGGGCAAATACCGTCGGACCGGAACCAGACATCATGGTTCCTATCGCACCACTATTCTCAAAGGCTTCCCGTAGTTGCAAGACTTGGGGGTGATTGGGTAACACCACTTTCTCTAAATCATTGCGCAATAGTTTTCCAATCTGTCCCCCATCCTTATTGAGGATTTCCTTAACCATCGGACCACTATGAAAACGATTAGCACGGGATTCTAAGTCCTCAGGCTCCCGGATATAGGTTTCCCCAAACTGATTCCGATAAGTCTGATAAGCCCAAGCAGTAGAAACCATGAGACTGCGGTATTTACCCAACACGACATATAGAGAATCTAGTCCCGGTAGGGCAGACAATCGCTCACCTCTCCCCAGAGCTAGAGCGGTGCCACCAGCAAGGCAAAACGGCACATCCGATCCAAGCTGTGCTGCCAATTGTTCTAATTCCGGGTGGGTTAATCCCAATTGCCACAACATATCGATTCCTACTAACACAGCCGCTGCATCCGTCGAGCCACCAGCTAGTCCAGCCGCTACAGGAATTCGCTTGTGGATAGTAATTTCCACACCACCCAAGTTAGCAAAATACTCAGGAAACTCCTCCCACATCAAGGCAGCTGCTTTATAAGCGAGGTTGCTTTCATCCGTTGGCACTTCGGGATGATGACAGTGGACTTTAATCTCCTGTGTACCAATGGCACGGATGTCGATTTGATCAGCTAATTCGATGCTTTGGAGAATCATTGCGAGTTCGTGATAACCATCACCCGCATCACCGAGGATTTCCAAATACAGATTGATTTTAGCTGGGGCATTTAGGGAGTATGAATGCATTCTTTATGGTGATCTGATTCGCTAGGGCTATCCATTGAGCAACACTAAGGTCTTCGGCTCGGGCTTGAGGGCTTATTTCTAATTGTTCCAGCAATTGGGTGATGCGATCGCGTTCAATTACAGATTTTAAATTATTGCGCAACATTTTACGTTTGCTGCCAAAGCCCAGTTTCAATAGTGTCTCCAAGCATCTGGGGTCAGAAGCTGGTGGTTCGGCTAGGCTCGGATGTAAGCGCACCACAGCAGAATCCACCTTGGGGGGAGGAGAGAAGGCCGACCCAGGGACATCGCAAATCAATTCACATTCGGCGAGATACTGCACCCGCACTGATAATGCCCCGAATTGTCTACAACTGGGTTTGGCATATAACCGCTGAGCGACTTCTTTTTGCACTAGCAGCACGATTAAATCAAACCCTGGCACAGCTGGCTGAGTAATAGTACCTAGTAACTTTTCCAGAATTGGACCGGTGATATTATATGGGATATTGGCAACAACTTTATTAGGTTTTTGTAAATTAGAAAAGTTAGCTAACAATGTATCTAACTCTAGGGATAGAAAGTCCCCTTGCAGAAGTAAAAAATTATCTATCTTACCGAGTTTTTTTACTAAAAATCGGCACAAGTCTCGATCAATTTCTACCGCCACTACAGACTGAACAAAAGGCAGTAACCGCTGGGTAAGAATGCCAGTACCCGGACCAATTTCTAGAATGCGATCGCTTTTTTGTAAATTAGCGGCTGTCACGATTTGGTTGAGTGCCTCCTCGCTACGCAGCCAATGTTGAGCAAATTTTTTACGAGCTTTTAACGTCATTGCCCAATTTTATAGCATTTATCAATTCGGTCCCCAATTGGTAAGCTATCAGCGTGTCGCTTATCAGTTATCAGCTAATGCGCTACAGATGGTGCTACTTGAGGTGCTATCAGCGTGTCGCTTATCAGCATATGCTTACCTTTCAATTATCATTAATCTGGAACTATTAAATTCTCCCTAAAGAGGTTTATTTTAACCACCTCAATTCCCGTGAGCTTTTAGCTGACGGCTGACGGCTGACGGCTGACGGCTGACTGCTTACATCACGTCTAATTGGGTTGATACCATAAATGTTAGTTTTTAATTAACCACTAACAAGTAACCAAGTTCCTTGAATTATCAGTAGTAAACCGACCAACAAGATTTTAAAGGTTCCTCAATGGATTTTCAGGAAGTTCTGGAACAAACCTTGGTTTTGCCAGGCGTAATTCTTAGCAACACGCTTTAACTTGGCAATATTGCTCCGAGTCGCATCATCCATTGTGTCATTAGTGATTTCCGGTTGTAGACGCAGGTAACGAGAAACTGTTGCATCTTCGGATTCTAAGCTACCCATCAACTCTTTGGTAATATACCGGTGAATGTCAGAAGGAGCATCAAATAGCACTTCAATCAATCGTCCTTGCCATCCCCATTGTCCCAATCCCCAGCCTTTAGCTTTTTCCCAAGGAATGGAGCGGTTGGATTCTCCTGTGCCAATCGAGATTATAGAAATTTCCTCAAGGGAATGATTTAACCGGATCGCTTCAGCTAATGCACAGCTTGAGGGATTATTCGCCCCAACCCCACCATCAATTGCCGAGTAAGTCTTGCTTTGAGTCTTGAGCTGATGGGCTGGAAAATAGGTGGGGGCAGATGCGGAACAGACACAGGCTTCCCATAAGGGAACATCAAAATAATCTTTGTCTTCACGCCAGCTTTTAAAGACAATCGGCATGCGACTAATGGTGTCGTAGGCTGTGATCAACAGCCGAGGTGAATCGTAGATATCCGACAGTTTGGTCGTCCCAAACTGTTCTTTCATCACCTCAATTAACCCCTGATTGGAGTGTTTAGGAGCAGAAAGACCATACTGAAGGATCACCTTAAGCCGCTTTAGTGAAAAACGGCTGGTGTAGCGGAAAATCCTTTCCCCTTTCTGTTCATAAAGTCTAATCATCTCCCGACTGGGGATGCCAGTGGCAATCCCGGCAGCCAAGATTGAACCAGTGGAGGTACCTGCAATTAAATCAAAATACTTGTTGAGGGGCTGGTTAATCTCTTTCTCCAATTCTGCCAAGATTACTGCTGCGATAACGCCCCGAATACCACCGCCATCTAAGCTGAGTATGCGAAAAGTCATGATCCCCCTAAAAACCCACGATGTTGAATTATTCCTCCTACCTATTGTGACGGGTTCTAGTCACTTCCAGGGTGATATTACCTCCAAAATCTGGAATCGGGGCACCAGGTTTGCTTAACTGCACCTGAACTTGCTCCACCTTATCGAATTCTAGAATCGCATTAGCAATTTGAACTGCCAATTTTTCGATCAGGGCACATTTTGAGGTTTTAACCAAATGCTTGACAGTATCAATAGTTTGCCGATAATCCATGGTATCCCTAAGGTCATCACTTTCTCCCGCAGGGCTTAGATCTAGCCACAGGGTCAGGTCTACTTCAAACCACTGTCCTAGGGTCTGTTCTTCCGGTAGGTAGCCAGTGTAACCGTAGCAGCGAATATTGCTCAGTTTAATACAGTCCATCATTTGTCAAGTTTTCCCTCATCTATGCTTTATCACCAAAGTCAACGATTGCCATTAGCGCTACTACTTTGGGTTAATCGCTTTTAAAATCTAATGTTTAAAAATGAGAATTGCTGGAATTTACTACCAGAATTTTTGTCTCAATTCAACCCCTAGCATACAACGATATCTCTTGCTGTGCTTTCACCCTTCGTTCTCTTGGTGCGCGTTCACGCTTGTCGGGACACCCGACCGGGGTCGCACCGCGTCGCAAAAAGTGCGGTGTTGCACCGCTGCCTAAGTCCGCTCCTTTATTAGATTTGTACCCAAGCAATCCATAACCAGGGACTTGTGTTTTATAGTCTTAGTCTGTTCCAGTCTCTAAGGATACTGCTGGAGAAAGGGGTTTCCCGATTTGGGGTTCGGTACCTGTAAGTAGACGCTGGATGTTACTGCGGTGACGGATGATGACATATATGCCAGCAGCAATACCAAATAGCTCATAGGCAAGAGGAGCTTTGGTAAGGTACATCAGTAGGGAAACAGCGATCGCACCAGCAATGGAACTGAGAGAGACAATACGAGAAATGGCCAAGACTACTGCAAATACACCTACGGTTCCTAACCCTACAGGCCAAGACATGGTGAAGATAACACCTATACTGGTCGCAACGGATTTACCTCCGGTGAAGTTTAGCCAAATGGATTTACTATGACCAAAGATAGCAGCAAACGCAGCTAATGCCACTAACCAGGGTTGCCACGTTTCAGGCAGTAGGGAAACTTGTGTCAGGGTATAAAAGCCATTGACTAGACTAATAGCAGCTACTCCTTTCAAGGCATCAATCAGTAATACCACCACTGCTGGTCCTTTGCCCACAGTTCTCAATATATTGGTGGCACCGGTGGAGCCAGAGCCATGCTCACGAATATCAATATCTTTAAGCCAGCGTCCTGCTAGGTAACCAGTAGGCAGGGAACCTAATAAATAGGCTGAGATTACTAGTAGCCCACTCCAAGTTAAGTTAAGTACCATTGGTGTCATGTTGAAAATTTTCACAAGATCCGGCATTGACATCCTCCCGCCGCTAAATCCGGCGATTATAGCGGGGGATTCCTAAGACTCACGACTTAGGTTTCTGCTTCCTTCTCCCTTTTTTTGGAGTTTTTCGCACCAGCCTTCCGAGACTTACTCTCCTCGGGTCTTACGGTCGCTCCACAGACTGACACGGCAAGCCCTGCCGCCAAAATATTAATTGATGCGTTGATATCGCGATCGTGGTGAGTATTGCAAGATGGACAATCCCACTCTCGAACATTTAACGGTAAAGATTCGACGCGATTCAAGCACACAGAACATAACTTGCTACTGGGAAACCATCTGTCAATTGATACAGCTTCACGGTTGTACCACTCTGACTTGTATTTGATTTGACGGATTATTTCTGCCCAGTTAGCATCACTAATCACCAGCGCTAATTTGTGGTTTTTGACCAGATTTTTCACAGCTAAGTCCTCAAACGCAATCAATTGGTTTTCTTTGACCAGTTTAGTAGTTAGCTTGTGGGTAAAATCCCTTCTAGCGTCCTTGATTTTTGCGTGTATCCTGGCTACCTTCAATCTGGCTTTGTAGCGATTGTTAGATCCTTTCTGTTTCCGCGACAAAGCTTTTTGGTATTTAGCCAGTTTTTTCTTGAGCTTTTTAAAATGCTTTGGGTTAGCAATCTTATCTCCGTCACTGGTTGTAATTAGGCTAGTAATTCCTAGATCAAAACCAACTCGTTTATCCGTGGTAGGTAAACTCAAGTCTCTAGGGTCATTGAACCTGATCGAGACATGCCAACGATTGGACGGATCTAAACTAACTGTAACGGTACTTGGATTGCAGTTTGCAGGTAGCTGACGACTCCAGCGAATAGGCAAAGGTTCTTGACATTTAGCTAGATATATCTGACCATTTTTCCATTTAAATGCGGATTTTGTGAATTCCGCACTACCACCATTCCGCTTTTTCTTGAAGTTTGGATATTTAATGCGACCTGCAAAGAAGTTCGTAAAAGCAGTTTGAAGATGTCTTAATCCCTGTTGAAGTGGAACAGAGCTAACTTCATTTAAAAAGAACAAATCATCCTCTTTCTTCCATCCTGTCAACATTGAGGAAGTTTCTTTATAGCTGACTCGTTTTTGGTGCTCGTACCATCCTTTTGTTCTAGCGTCCAAGGCTTTGTTGTATACAAGTCTTACGCAGCCTAGAGTTCTCCTTAACAGAGTCTCCTGTTCAGGGGTTGGGTAAAAACGGTAACGGTAAGCTTTTTCAGTCATGCTTACATTTTAAAGCGTTCCGTGTAAGATGTCAAGGGGAGGTGCAGCGCACCTAGCAATTCATGAGGGGCTGTGTGCGGAACCTGCGTCCGCACTTTATACGCCCCGTCTCCCGCTAACCCTACCGGTATAACGGGAGTATTCTTGCTCTTAAGGATAATCGTCATAGGTATACATCTGCCGAGGATCAGGTGCAAAAGCCAACCATAGGGGAAATTGCAATAATGAGAGACTGATTTTATCTTCGGTTTCGTCAACAATGATTAAGGCTAACTGATCCCGCTTGATCAGTCGTTCCGCTTTTTGAACCAGGGCTATTGGATCTTCAAATAAAACAACTCCCCGTTCTGGACCAAAATCACTACGGGATATTCCTAGGCAGTCCTGTAATCCTCTGCGCCATTCTCCCAGTCGTTCTGGGGTGTTGGCAAGGACAAGAGTACGTAGGCGATTGTCGTATAGTGTCCGCAACACGGATATAACCGCTGAGGCAATCAAAACATTTTGTAAGCGGCTCCCCATAGTTTGCAGCGCACCACGACCACCTTGGGAAAAAAACCACTGAGACACTTTTTCAGCGTGAATTGGCTCAAAGGTACGACGCAGTTGCCAGGGAGGACCATAATAATCTGGCATTTTGCGATATTGATCCAACAGCTGACGAATCTGTCGGACTTCGTCTTTAAAGGCTTGTTCGGCAAATTGTGGGTTGCCTCTGGTGGGGGGTGGTGGGGGTTCTTCTAATGCTGGCCGTGGTGTTTCGGTTGGCGGCTGGGAGAGTTCCAGTTGTTCAGCAGCAGCAGCTAGGTCTTGTAAGGAGCCAACCAAATAATCTTTAAAGCCTTGAACCCGAATGGCTAGCTCTTGAGATACACCCGCAAAACTGGTGCGCATTTCTTCACGAATGCGTTCCCGGCGGCGTTCTAATTGCTCAATAGAAATTTGCAACTTTTGCTTGCGTTGCTCCAGTTCGGTCAGACCTTCAAGTATCATCCGCTCCACAACTGCTTGGGTGGTTCCCAATTCCTTTGAAACCAGTGACTGTTCATGGTTTTGCAGATGGGCAATTCTCTGTCTCAACTCCTGTTCTTTTTGCTCAAGTTCAGCCACAGTTTGAGCTAAGCTAGCCATTTTTTTTGCTTGATCTGAAGACTGCCCTAGTTGAATTTGACTTACTTTCTCCTCCTGCAGCGGATCACTTGACTGTGTGGCTTTAGCTTTGTCATGGTCTGATAGGGTCAGAGAAATGGGAGGAAGGTCGGGAGCTTGAGAGTTATCCCTAGGAGTAGCCCTATCCTGATTTGGCAAATTTGACTCCTGTGAATTATATAATCCCTTAACTGCTTGGTTTTTATCTTGCTCTTGTTCTGGGTTTTGTGGGTCTTCGGAATTCATTTAAACTGATTTCTTAATAACTTATTCACTAACTACCTAACCTCTACTCTATACTTTGAGGTAATTGACACTCCCCACGGTTGTAAACCGGGGGATTCTTACTTCACAGATTCAACTTGCTCAACCAGGTCGGAACCAAGAAAAGTAGAGGCCAAATCTCCATAAGCGTTTAATAAGGTTTCGGTGTGCCCCACCGTACCCAAGGCTGTTTTGAGGATATTGATTGCAGCATTGTGGTCTCGATCCAACTGACAACCACACTTACAGACGTGAGTTCTAGTTGAGAGCGACTTTTGAACCACTTCGCCACAATCAGAACAGTTTTGGCTAGTATAGGCAGGATTTACTGCGACAGTTATCCTGCCAAATTTATTGCCAAAATACTCTAGCCATTTTCTGAATTGATACCAACCTGCATCATTAATAGACTTGGAAAGACAGTGGTTCTTTACTAAGTTTTTAACTTTTAGATCTTCATAGGCCACCAAGTCGTTAGACTGGACTACGCAACGTGCAAGTCTCTTTGCATGTTCCTCACGCTGCCTACTTATTCTAAGGTGTGTTCTACCTAGTTTATTAATGGCTTTTTTGCGGTTGGCAGAGCCTTTATTTTTTCGGGATACTCGACGTTGATAGAACTTTAAGAGTTTTTCACCCGTTCTGTAAAATCTAGGATTGGGTTCAGCTAACCCTTCGGAATCAGTATAAAAGTCTTTTAGCCCGACATCTAAACCAATAGTATTTCCTGTTGCTTCTAGTTGATCGTGGTTGTCTACTTTAAGGCAAAACTGAACATAATACCCATCAGCCCTTTGGACGATCCGAACCCGCTTAATTTGCTTATTGTCGAATCGCCACAAGTCCCAGGTACCCTTGAGTCTAACCTTACCTATCCCTTTTTTATCCCTAAATACAATCGACTTCTGATCAGGGGATAATTTCCAACCGGATTGCTTATATTCAACGGAGCGACAATGCTTCTTGAATCTGGGATAACCTTTTTTGCCTGGCACCTTCTTCTTACAGTTGTCATAAAAGCGTTTAATTGCCCGTTCTACGTTTTCTACAGAAGCTTGACAGGCATGACTATTGAGTTCTTTTACAAAGTGAAATTCATCTCTTAACTGAGTGTTATAGCGATAGAGTTCTTTCTTGCCGATACCTCGATTGTCCATCCAGTATCGAAGCACTTTGTTTCGGACAAAACGAGCTGTCCTGATCGCTTCATTTATTGCTAATTTTTGAGGCTCTTTTAGGACAGCCTTGAACTCCATAACCAACAATTAAAATCACCTCCTTAGGTTATTTACATTACTTTACTTACTATCATAGTCGATATTATAACGCAACAGTTCCCAAACAGTTAGGGAATAAATTCCTGTTCGGGCTAACCCCATAAATGGAATTTAGGTGCTTGCGCCCTCATGGTTTTCGGTCAGTTAGATTTTAGGGAAGTGTTCTTCTAGGCAAGTTCGTAGCAGCTTTGGGTCAAAGAGAATTGGTATAAAGTGAATGCTTTTGACTTCTGAGAAATAAAACAAAATCGGTACTGATGTCCAGAAGATTTCCCAATTTTGCCATTCCTGATAAGGAAAACGCCGGATCAGGGTCTCGGAGCGATAAATATCCAAGGCGGTTTCAGTAAATTGCAGGCGTATGGTTACGGCCTGAAACAACAAGAACAACCCAAACAATGCGATCGCTAAACTTACCCAGGGTTGTATGAGCACTATTGTCACTGCAGCAACAATCAACACTATAGGCAGTGTATAACTTGGAGAGAGTTCAACGGTTGATGTTGATTTTGGAGAATAATCAGCAGAAGTCACTTCGCTTAAATCCCGAGCTGATAAAGATGAATCAATATATGAATATAATTTAATTCTAAGCCTATATTCCCAACTTCTTCGATCTTCCCAAGTTCTTCTATGGGATTTAACGGGATGACAGTTACCTGATCTTACCTACTACCAGTATCTAGCACATCCCTGAGTAAGATTGACCAAAAATTCAGTTAAATCCCTGTACGGAGAGGGGGGGATTCGAACCCCCGATGGCTTTGACACCATAACAGATTTCGAGTCTGCCACCTTAAACCACTCGGACACCCCTCCATGATCTAATCAAGCCGCACCCCAGACTTCATCTGAAATTTGAACACAAAACCCTGGAATTTGTCAAGCCTTCCTTTTAAAACTCGCCTGTTGCTGGGTGGTCAATGATGGAATCACCATCAAGGAACATCAATGTCTATCTCAATATCTTCAACAGTAGTCTTAAAACCACCATCCGGTGTCCACTGGATAGCACCATCACGGCCTGTCCAATAGAGGGTCATCTTAGCATTGCGCATTAGCTTCGCCGTGTAGGAATCCACTACATTCGATGATGCGATCGCAATTTTTGGCTGCAGGGCATCGAGGAATTCTGGCCTCAGACTTTTTCCCGACCACCAAAGTACTTGTAGGTCAGGGAAACTGATGGTTTTGGCTAACTGTTTTTGGACGCCTGGTTTGAGATCTCCTAGGAGTAACCAATTTTGGTCAATGATGCGCATCAGCAACACTGGTGGTTCAGTGTTGACTAATTCTATTGATGTAGAGCCAAAAGAGAGTATTTCACCCACTGGAATTGGTTGGTAGTTCGCCTCCCTAGAGGCTACTGCACTAGCGATAGAGTTACGGGTGACAATATCGTTCCAATTTTGAGCCTGAGACAATGGTCGTTGTAAATCAGTATTATCGTAGAAGGTCTCGATCGGTAAACTACCTAAAACCTGAACCCAACCACTTCTGAGTTGGGGCTGCTTGTCTAGAGCAACCGCCCAATTAATATGATTGATACCTTGCTTTTGCAGAAAAGGCAGCACTGTAAACCTTACTGTATCAGGGTTGCCACTATTGACCAACGTTACTTGTCCCTGGTCTTGAATCACTAAAATTTGGTCATTTCCTGTAGCTAGCACTGTAACTTGAAACAATTTTGACGCTTGTTGCCATTGGGGCAACACCACCACAGTGACAGCAACTAGACTAATCAGCCACCAACGAGGATGTAACCATTTAATCAAGCAAGCTAGAGCAATTAGCCCGTAGAGGAATAACAGTTGCCCTAGGGAAATTTTGCCCACCGCTACAGAACTTCCTGGCAACTGATTGAAAAATTGCACTAGTCCCATCAGTCCATGGGTTGGGTAATACAGTAACCAAGCCAGTCCACTTCCTGCTGTTGGCCAAATTAGTCCTGCCAAGGCGCTGACAATTCCACCCAAAGTGATTATAGAAATTAGGGGTGTAGCAATAACACTAACTGGTATAGAGTAGCTGGCAACAACTTGAAAAACATACAGTTGCAGGGGTAGAGTCCAAACTGCTGCTGCAATTGGCACAGCAACTAGGGATGCGATCGCAGGTGGCAACCAATCCAAACGTTGGATAATCTCTGGTGCAGTGATTAGTAATCCTAGGGTGGCCAGAAAGCTCAGCTGAAATCCCAAATCCCAGATCCACAAAGGATTAAATAGGAGTAACAGTGTTGCTGCTAACAAGAGTGACCCTAAAGGCTTCACTTTCCGTGCCGTCACTAAAGCAATTAGGGCACCTACCCCCATCAGAGCCGCCCGCATTACCGATGGCTGTAGTCCAGTTAATGCCACGTAAATTAACAGTACACTCAAGCTAATACTGAACTGCTTTCCTTTGCTTAAACCCCTGGTAACGGCTAAGACAAAACCCAACAGCAAAGATACATGGAATCCAGATGCTGCTAAGGTATAGGCTAACCCAGCCTGAATAAATTGATCGCGGATATCGTAGGGCAAATCAACAGCACGACGTCCTAAAACCATTGAACTGACTAACGGACCTGTGGGAGAGCCTAAAAAGCGAACTTGGGAACGGATAATACGTTGTCGCAGTCTCCACCATCCCCAGGGTTTGCCAATAGTTTCCTCATCAAAGTTTATTTGACGCCCACTCAAACCAGCAAAAGCCCCTTGACGAGCAAGATAGGCTCCAAAATCAAAGGCTCCGGGATTAGTCACTGGCTTGGGTTTATATAAAACCCCAGTTACGCTAATTATCTGACCTGGGTATAAACCAGTTCCTTGAAGTAATGGCACAGTTACATACAACTTGCCTGTCACTCCTTGACTTATCGCTCCCCCATCTTCGCGACTTTCAATTTCAGTTAACTGAGTAGCTTGTAACCAAAATTGTGTACGCTGATTTCGGGTCAGGCGAGGCATACTCTCCACTTTGCCTTCAACCTTAAACAGTTGCTCTGGAGCAATGCTATTGGTTGAGGGGACATATTCGCTAATGTCATTCAGTTCTGGTTGTGGTACCCGCAATTGAAAATAGACCACCGCCAAGGCCGAGATTAGTCCTGCTGCTACCCATAATCTTGGTTTTGGTCCTGTGCGCCAGAACCTGGGGAATGCGATCGCAGCCACTATCCCTGTGACAACCAATCCTGTTACCAAAGCTCTGTACTCTTGCCAGGGAATCTCACCAGTCGGTAAGTTGAGAATCCCTGTAGAAAGTAAGCCGAGAATATAAGCAAGACTTATTACTGTACCACTGGCAGGCTTCATTAGATCGATAAACCTAGCCTTAAGCCCAAAACAACATGAAGCAATAGCAGGCAAAGTGGCGTACTTCCTAAGTAAGCATGAACGCTACGCATCAATGCTTTGTTCCCGCCAAAGCCAGTCAAGGCAATCACCCCATTAGCAGCCAGCAAAATCAGTACGATAGATCCTGTCCAAAAGTGTGGGCTTTCTAGAATTGGTTGATACTGCATTACTAGAGACAACACCCCACCCGTGTAGCCACCTGCGATAAAAATGAACATCCAGGGTGCTATTTTTCGATGATCACTGCGACTCTGTAGTGCTATTTCAGGATCAGATACTACTCGGCCACGCCATCCTGCTATTCCCACAAAGCTACCCATAATCAATACCACAATTCCCATCATCAATGGGTGTCCCCAATGCACCACTGGCTCAGGAATACCTAAAATCCTAAATTGGTTAGCAATTGGTTCTAACAGCTGACTGAAATTTCCCACCGGTGTAAAACTATCCTCTCGATTAAGGTTGACCTAGCTTAAGTAACCATCTTTGTAGCATATTCAGAATTTGATTGGGCAAGAAACTCTCAACATGCCCAGATAGTGATGTTTAGATTCCTTGACACTTGTCTCAAACGAGGAAACAGAAAATTCAAACACTCGCAGCTCAACGTGAACAAAGGCTCACACCAGATCCTAGAAGACTGGTATGAGCCTTTGCTTGTCCCTAGTGCCAAGGAGACGCAGGGCTTTAGCCCCAGGGCAAAGCCATCTAAATTTTTTTTGACAAATGACTAAGACTATGGATCGAATACTTGAAAGTACACCGCTAAGGGGATCTCCGAGAGATACCCATTTGTTAGAGGGCGATGCGGAATATCCGACACTACGGGAACGCTTACTAGCTGATTATTGAAAATAAATTAATCACCCACATTCCGCACCCCGCCACTGTCACTATTGTTTTTGATTAGGATTACCCTGGCCAATTTAAAACTATTATATATCAAAATTAGTATTTACTAATTTTTTTCTGTCGCTAACGTAGCTTTGGAGTTTTTTTGAGCAATGCCTTTACTATAGACAAGCCAGGTAAAGATGACTAATCCAGCTTCGGTTCCTACTAAATCGTGAAGGATATGAAATAAAGCATTGAAAGTCACTTGTGGATCAGTATAGGGATTCCCTCCAAACTTATCTAGAAGAAACACAAACGTTAAATTGACTCCAACTGAGAAAATTGGTAAAAGAATAATTTTCCAATCTTGGAGTATTTTATAGCCTCGATAGGTCAACACACCCAAAACTATAGTAAGTGCAATATAAATAGGAATCTTAAAATTATCGTTACCGGCTTTATAACCTAAAGGGTACAAAATTGAAACAACTAACAGACTAATCGCAAACACAATATTAATTAAATTGGTTATTATAGTAGTCTTTTCCACTAAACCATCGGCCCACAGCGCAAATGCTGAAATCAAGAAAAAGTAAAACATGAAATTCAGCATCGTAAAATCGTTTTGATAATACCAGCATTGGGTGACATGCCAACCAATTTCTGAAGCGATCGCCACCATCACAAAAGCTAGCCCCAGTTGAGACGCAAAAATACTTCTCGATGGCAGTCCTAAGTTTTTTAAACTGTTGTAAAAAATTCTCATCGCCAGAGGGATGATGGCAAAAACCAGCACGTGGGTGATAATTAATCCCAGTTTCCAACCATCGACTATACAGGTTCTAGAGGGGTCTGTCGGGGATTCTGCGATTCCGGGCAATGTGGCGAGAATATAGCCAAATCCAGCTAAACCAATTAAGAAGCAGAGTGCAGTAAACCCTAAGTTAGTAGTAAAAATCTTGCCATCGTTATTTTCGTGGGATTTAGTAAATTGCTTTGAAGACATTCATACAGCTCCTGCTCATAGACAACTAAAACAAATCGCCGAAATCCCTGGAGGAGTATCCCCACAGCCTAATACCAACTACTAATTCTCTCACAATAACTATCCCTGGAATCTAATAGTTAAGATAAATTTTAGGTTATCATTGATAAATGTTAAGTAACCATCAAATTTATAATGATTGCGTTACATATCTTTGTTAATATATAGATTGCTTTACAAGTGTGATGGGTAAATCCCCTGTACTTTAGTCGAGGGATATAAGCGAACAGATAAATTGATTCATCCGTGATGGGGGTCGCTAATGTACACTAAAACTTTCTGAGTGCTAATCTTGCCAGTGGTGTCAAACATATACGAAGGTGTCCATAAACTTGGCAATCTCAACAGGTCTGGAAATTATTGTCTAAGCAATAATGATCTTCGTAATTGGTTTGTTCATTGCTGTTACTGTACCTCACGCTTACTAGGAAACGTTATAGTATGAAGCAAAAATTTTACCCAAAATTGACCTTAATCGCTGCTTATTGCATCAGTCTATTTGAGTTTTATACCACTGCAGAGGCGCTCACCATCGATCAATGGTCTCTCAAGATTATGCCTTTAGGAGACTCAAACACTCGTGGTAAAGCATTGGATCGAGCCGGATATCGAGATGACCTGTGGGCCTTGTTTAAAGATAATGGCTATAAAGTAAATTTTGTCGGTAGCGCTACCTCAGAAAATCCCGAAATAGTTTTAGGGCAAAAGAACACATATGTGTTTGATCAAGACCATCAAGGGCATGGGGGATTTGCCATAGCTGGTGTTGGAGCATCCAATGCGTGGTCGGATTTAAACTCCGAAATAGAAGATTGGCTGAAGCAAGCAAGACCGGAGATTGTCTTATTAATGGCTGGAACAAACGACATCCTTTTTCAGAATGAAAGCCCTGAAGATACGGTCAATGAAATGATTTTACTCATTGATAAAATTCTCGCCTGGTCAGATCAGGTATATTTGTTTGTCTCTTCAATTCCCCCGATTAACCCCTCTGCACTTAAAGATGGTACTATCAAGAATCAGAAAGCAGATAAATACAATAATCTATTGGCAAATTTGCTGACAGTAGAAAGTTATAAAAACAAGAACATTAGATTTGTTGATAACCGCAATCTATTCACCCCTGAACACATGCTTGAGGATGATATTAACCTAACCCCAGAGGGTTACAAAAAGTTGGCTCATGCTTGGTTCAAAATGATGCTCGGCATCGGTACCAGGGAAAAGCAAGATAATATTCCTATAGATGTTCCCGTTGAGATCGAGATCTATAGTAATTGAGAAAAAAATCTGTAGCTGTTGAGACTACAAAATCCCTCGCTATGATCACTTCCGGTAGGGTTTGCTCATTGCTGTTACTGTACCTCACGCTTACTAGGAAAGGCTATAACAAGTAACGATTTCTATAGTTTACCAAAGATGTCTCCACCAAGGAATAGGCTTAACATCAGGAAAATCGATTTTATTGCGGATTTCATCAATATCCCATCCAGTCAACTTAGCTAAGGTTTGAGCTTCCTGTTGCAATCGTCGATTTAAGGATTGTTGATAGTCAACTCCTGCCTTACAGCTCATCTCCCCAGTAAACGGATGACGAAGGATATATCGTCCCTGAAACAATTCACGATTGGACGTTTCCTGGAATATCAAATCTTCTGGGAAGGTATCACGGGTATAGCGAACATGGAGGCGAGTGATATAAACATTATTATTGGGTCTTCTATTGGCTCTTCCCGAGTTTAGCCAAAAGACACCTGATTTCCGGAGCTCTTCCCAATTGAGGGGGTTAGCTGAACATGGGTCACAACTAGCCATATTCCAAGCATATTCAACAAAAGCTACTTTTTTCCCTTCACTCTCGTAAGCAGTTTGGAACATAGCAGTGTAAAAATCACCAAACTCTGTTTTGACAAATACCGGAATTTCAGTATTAGAAGGAATCTTCACCGTGCGGTAGTTTGTAATTTCAGTCTGACCTCGGGGTGATAAGACATAGACAATCAGGTCTTGCTCACCGGTAGCATTCATCATCCCTAAGCGAATGGGCAGCATAAATCGGGGAGACTCGTAAGCCATCTGGAGGGGTCGCAACCGTTGGTAGGCAGTTTTGTCAAATTCCTCCAGATTGACTTTGGCAACGAAAAATTTCATATTCTGGCGGATGTAGGGTCGCAATAGCCGATTTGCTCCCCGTGGAATTTTGTAACCGTTGCGTCTAAGCCAGGTTTCTAAACCTCTAGAGTCCTTAGCACTGAGGATAAGAATGTTATATTCTCCAACTGAGAAGCGCTCTTCTACCGTGACACCTAAAGCACGATCATCAGTATTCCTTGCCCTTGTGCCACTTCTTGGACCACCTAGCCGTGGTGCTGCAGTTTCGGGATACTTTCGGTTATCGGCACAGGGGTCTGGGTCAAAATATTCCACTAGTCGAGGTGCACTAAACTGATCGAGGCGTTCAATAATCTTAGGGTCACCTACATTCACCTGTTCTCGCTGAAGCACCACAGGAACTGGGACAACCATAGCAAAGTCTTTAACATCTCCTTGATAGTCATTTGCCATGGTTAAAACAGTGCGATCGCCATCCCGAGCAATTACCACTTGAGAGGACTGGTTATATAGTTGAGTATCAGCTTTGGCGACATAAAACCCACAAAAACCCCAGGCTTTTTGTGCCAAGCACAAACTCACGAAAACCGTTATAAAAATAGTACTTATAACCCGAATAATTTTCATTTTTATTAATTTTTTTGTCTTTAACTAAAGTTACTTAATGTCATTCAACAAAGTCACTATCATCCCAGGAAAATCTCGTAGATGACCAGATAAAATCCAAAAGTACGCTCAAAGGGGATAGGGCAAACAACGCCCAGAAAATAGCAGTAGGCATGAAGAATTGATTGCGCAATATAAAAGTGAGTAAGGCAATACACACCGCCCAGAGCAATCGACTAATCGGTGCATTAGGGATTGAGCGAGGGTCGGTTAGCATAAATAGGGCAAACAGTAAGAAAGACCCACTCATCAACCGATGGCAAAATACATCCCAACTCCAGCCAAGCCAGAGATTTCTAATCCCTTCTAAAACGGCATAAGCACCCAAAAACGCTGCCGTTGTATCCCATCGTCCTACCCGTTTTAACACCATACTCCCAGTGCCCGCAAATAATAGACCATACCAACCATCATCCCCCCACTGTCCGGGAGAAACCCAAGCATCATTGGTTAGGATAAGAACAGCAATAATTCCAAAATTGGCTGGATTAAAAAAATGCTTGCCCTCAACTCGGAAAATAAATTTACTCAAAATTCCTAGGGAGCCAGCTAAAACAATAGTGCTATAGTTATCAGCTCGCAGCAGAAGACTCAAGCTTAAAGCTGTAATCATAGCACTTTTTAGGGAAGGGGATTTGGGAGAACTGGCGATAGTAGCATCATTATCCTGGGGGCAATTTGGTTTTTTTCTCAGCAGATTAAGAATTGTTTCTAAGGTTTGAATTTTGCACCATTCAAGGGTAGTTTGGAAAAAGGGTTTCGGATTAAAACCCAAAGGGAGGCAAAGGAAAGGGAGGCCAAGGAAAGAGAGGCTGAGGTCCCCAGAGTTTTTGATTGCGGATCTGTGTTTGGGGTTTGACCAAAGAAATGCTGCTAACCACTGAGTTAGTAGGCAGCTGACGATTACAACTAGAATCAAGTCTGGTCTTAGTGTCCAGTCCCGAGTGCTGATGCCCAAGACTAGGAAAATGGAGAGAAACAGAATTTGATTGTTTCGGGGGTCTTGTTGCCACATTATCTACGGATTCTGATCCGACTTTTAAAGTAATCAGGGCGCTCTGTATGGATCAGGTTTAACACAAAAAAAGACGCTAACTCTACCAAGACTAATGCCAGAGCGGTCAGGAAATGTTTACCCGCTGCCAACACCAGGCTACGGGAGCGATCGCACCATACTGTACAAATGCCTTTACAAATGCCTTTACAAATCCCTTTACAAATGCTATATAGCTACTATTTTTGAGTGGTTCATCGGGCATGATATCAAGTATAGTGGTCAGTTAACCATTACCCATTACCCACTCCCCTCAATTATTCCATCATTAATGGATAATTCTCTAGGTTATAAATTAAGAAAATTTTAGTTAGATGGCCAGATAATTGCCAATTGTAATTAACTATAATTAGCCAAAATTTGACGAATTTGATCATCAATAGTCTCTGGTTTCTCCACCATCGCCATATGTCCACATTCACCAATTTCAATCACATTGTCCCCACAGGATTGAAAGAGACTGTGAAAACTAGCAAGATGACGCACATATTTCGGTTCCATTACCTTATCCTGAGTACCAGCAATGAAATAAACAGGTTGTTTGAGTCGGAAAACCACCTGAGGTAAGCGATGCACCTCGGCTTCTGTGGTGGAATCTAGTAACGTCCTCAGTGCAGCTTCCGCGTTAGCAGTAACAAAATCAATAACCCGTTGACGTCCCCATTTCCGGGCAATAGGACGCGCTACCTGGGCCCGGGTAAACAGTAAGTCCAGTAAAGGGACATAACACAACCAACGGGGACGACGTTTTACCAACTGCTCACCAGCCAGCCGAAAGCGCTCAAATTCTTCTTTAAGATAAATCCCACCACCAGCATTAAGACAGATTACCCCTTGAATCCTCTGAGGCAGCAAATAGGCACCCCATATAGCAATGCTACCCCCTAGGGAATGACCAACCAACCAAGCCTGCTCGATTCCCAGTTTTTCTAGCAGGATGCCCAAGTCCTGAGCGTAGGCCGCTAAGGTATAGCGGTCAGTGGATGAAGCCGTAGTCTCAGGAAATGGTGATTCCGAGTCGGGGTTCGATGTTGAGCTTTGAGTGTTATGAATTTGGGACTGGGATTCACCGAATCCGCGCAGGTCATAGATCAGACACTGATACTGCTGTGACAACCTATAAATTAGAGGTTGCCAATAGCTACGGCTTAACAGCCAGCCGTGGATGAAAACTAGAACAGGGCAGGATGATTGAGTAGGAGGTGTTAATTCGTAAGTATGGGATACTCCTAGGATGTTAATGGTTGCCATACCTTGATCTTATCGAAGAATTAACAGGATAGGAAATTAGTCAGTGATTTGAATCACATCTTGTTTGTCCTTACTTGATAAAGTAGGCAGGGTGATGGACTTAGGCACCAAGAGCCTTAAAGCCCGGTTTCTGGTTATAAATCAAAGGCTGAAATCGTTGTAATTACGTTAATAAAGTGGGTTTGCGGCATAAGTCCTGTGCTTGTCACCCCTTGATGACTAAAACACTTGACCTAGTAATCGCCGCCGAATACTTTCAGCAATTTTTTGACCTAAATAATCGGGAATCAAGTTTCCGTTAGGGCCTAGTAGGTAAAGAATCAGCCGGGTTCGTCCCCGCCACACCAGCAAGTTGGCATTGACCACCAGTAAATCCTCTTGCCATATGGCGTACATAACTTTGTAAAATAATCCAGGTTGGTTATTTGCCTCAATTAACAGCGCTGGTAGATGAAACACTGGGTCTACATAAAATTCTGTTTCTACCTGCTTCAAGCCAGCATCGAGATTAAATTCCACTGCCAGCATTTGTTCCACCTCAAAGCGCCCTGCCAAAGCCTCCCTCAGGGCACGGCAGACATTTTCTGAGGTTTTGTGGGTCAGCGCTTTCCGGTTACGAGACACCACCAGTTTCATAAATACCAGCATTGGGGCACTAATTTGACCATAAAGACTGAGACTGTGGATAGTCAGTCCATAGGCAGTCAGAACCCCAAAAATGTCACTGAGCAGAAAAGACTCATTGCGGTAAGCAAAATGCAGGACACTTTTTGAGCCTTCTGGTTTGATCTCAATTACAGCATGTTTGCTTTTATAGAGTCGGTAAGCCAGTCTGAGGTTGTGCAGTTGGATCTCACTACTGACAAACTGTTCATAGAACTTAGGAAACGCTCGGTTGAAGCGTTTCAGGATTTCTTGTTGGGATGATTTCCAACCCACAGTGATCGATAGGGGTAGGTGGCTATTCTTATTTATCAAAAGGTGCGACCCGTGGCGAATTAAATTCGCCAAGTAAGAGCGCACCTGAGCTTTTTGAGTTAACACAACCCGGATTGCTTCTAGGGAGACTTACAAAAATACTGATAAAAGAGCCTTAAATGTATATATAGATAGAGTTTAACATTGATTTGCTTGATTTATTGATATATATGGCTTTGAGCCCCCAGGCAACAACAAGTGCGGATCTGATTCATTTCTGATCAATCATGCTGATTAGCCTAGTCTAACTAATCTTCCCCAACTTCCCCACCTTCGGTAGCTTGCCGACTTTGATTGTCTTGATGCAATAGCGAGTGGTTTTGGATCTGTGTGTTAAGACATAACCGCCGGATGGGGGAGCCTTATTTCATGTAACTTAAAATTATTACTCATAGCCTATCGCTTATAAAGGCTCCCCTCTCCTTACGGTAATTCAAAGGAAACCTGCGTCCGCACCGCTGTTTGCCCCGTAGAAACCACGCCAGTCGCTCATGGTGGGAACCCCCTTTGGCCGCGCTGGCTCCCTTTGACCGCGCTGCATCGCTTGTTGATTTTAGATTCGCCTAAGGGCTCAAATGTGTCCCCTCCGAAGAATCTTACCCTGTCTTGATTCAGCGGGGTCTTGAGGGAATGCTAGGATAGGAATTTAGATAGGAGGCTTAATTGTGGTATTATCATTTGCACAAAGAATTAGTTTCAGATCAAGGTAGGTCGGGTATGATAGTTTTCCTGGTGGAGTAAAACCAATAGATCAAATATCACTTTCTGTTTTTTGAAACATTTAAGTCTGGCTCTGGTTGACCGAGACCCAGAACGTCTGAGCCGTCAGGGAAAGAAGACCATTACCAGTCCAAGTAGCTCACAATTATGATAACGCCACTGTCACACCTGCATGGGTTTTTGGAAAAGCTTCTTTAGCAGTTCTGACACTGCTTTGCCTCAAACACGAACTGAAGGAGATACCGTAGAAGGTGTAAAATATCGCACCGACGGTGCCTCACGGGTATTTTTCAGTACAACACGGGAAATTGACCTGTACGAATTGGAAGAACTTTGTGATGCTGTTGGTTGGTCTCGGCGTCCTTTGCGCAAAGTTAGGAAAGCCATTCAGCATAGCTTTTTGGTTACTTCTATGTGGTACCAGCGAGGTAACACGAGGCGCTTAATTGGCTTTGCCCGTGCCACTTCTGATCATGCTTTCAATGCCACAATCTGGGATGTAGTGGTTCATCCAGATTTCCAAGCCAAGGGACTGGGTAAAGCTTTGATGAGATATATGATCAAAAAATTGCGCAGCCAGGATATTAGCAATATCACCTTATTTGCCGATCCTCAAGTAGTAAGTTTTTACCGTAAAATGGGATTTATGCCTGACCCAGAAGGTATTAAAGGCATGTTCTGGTATCCAGATTAATCTCGAGTACACACAAAGTGCCAAAAGTGAGTTATAGTAGTTATACTACTTAGAGGTAGCATCCGGGATGTAGCGCAGCTTGGTAGCGCGCCTGCTTTGGGAGCAGGATGTCGCAGGTTCAAATCCTGTCATCCCGATTAGAAATTCATCAGTCAGTCAGTTAACCAGTCAAGACACTAGGTTAAAGTCAGTGGAGCTTGATAAGATTCAGGTGCAGAGGCATTAAACGCCCCCAATCAGCTAAGTTGACATGCCACGTCAAGCTATGATCGACAAGAATGACTTGAAGATCTGCTTCTACTGGAGGTTAGTGAGGTGCGTTCAGATCTCTCAGTCAGCAGGGTATTCTAGTTGTAACAGGCTCTTCTTCGTTAAAATTAGAGGTAATTTCTATGAAATCATTGTTCCGTTGGGGCACAACATTAAGTTTAGTAGGGAGTGCCTTACTAGGCTCAGTGACCGCAGAAAATTTACCGGCACTAGCTCTGACCGAAGAGCAGGTAAGAGAAAAGTTGAGACGTGTCCCTGTATTTGCAGTTACTGATACTAAAGGTTCGCCACTAGTAGCCTCAATTCCAGATCAGCAAGATCAAAAGAAGACTACCTCAGTGGCAGGTGTGTTTATTAGCCAAGGAGATGCTAATGCCTTTGTACAGCGTTTAAAGCAGCAAAATCCTGAACTAGGTAGCAAGGTACAAGTAGTGCCTGTATCTTTGATGGAAGTTCATGAGCAAAATCAAAAGAATCGCACCGTTCCCGATGGTTTAAATTTTGCCTACATACCAAACCAAGAGCAGTTAAAGCAGGCACAAGCGATCTGGAACCAAAATGGTCAAGAAAAAAAGCCATTTCAGGGGGTACCGCTGTTTGTGGCAAAAGAAGCTAGCAATAGCGGATACCTAACCATTCAACAAAATGGGGTCTCATCAATTCCGTTCTTTTTTAACAAAGAACAATTGCAGAGTATAGTGAACCGCTATAAGCAGCAAGACCCTAACTCCCAGGTTAAGATAGAAGTAGTGCCTCTAGAGGGCGTTATTCAAACCTTACAGGAGAGCAATGATCAGCAGCTAGAGAAAATCGTACTAGTGCCATCCCAGGAATCCATTAAATTTTTGCAAAGTTTGCCCCCAAATCAAGGCCAACGTCCAAATCAATGATTATGGATCAGCGGTGGGTGGTCTCGGGAAAAGAACTCTGGCAGTGGCGTCAAGATGCCTGCAAGTCTGCCACCGAGGCAGGTGTTCCTACAGCCGAAGTGGACTGGTTGCTAAAGGAGGTAGCTGAGCTTGACCCATTAGTACTGCGCTTGGAGTCATGGCAACAGTGTTCCTTTTCAGGGAAAGCCACTGAAAACTCAACTATTCAACTTTCCCAACCTCTAGCTGTACTAACCCAACTCTGGCAAAGGCGTATCCATCAGCGATGCCCAGTTCAATACCTAGCTGGGGTTACTCCTTGGCGTCATTTCTCCTTGAGAGTTTCCCCAGCTGTCCTGATTCCCCGCCCAGAAACTGAATCCCTGATTGATTTGGCGGTCAATGGTGTAGCTATGAGCTCTACACCTGACTTATCATCAGGACACTGGGCGGATTTGGGCACTGGTAGTGGAGCGATCGCTTGTGGACTGGCAGAGGTATTTCCCCATGGGAAAATTCATGCCGTTGATTGCACTCAAGAAGCCCTTGCCATTGCTCAACTTAATGCTCAACAGTTGGGCATGGCAGAAAAAATTAAGTTCTACCATGGTTCTTGGTATTCACCTCTAGAAGCCTGGAAAGGTCAGTTAAGTGGTATGGTGGCAAATCCACCTTATATACCTAGTAACTCCCTCAAACAGCTACAACCAGAAATATACTACCATGAACCCCATATTGCCCTCGACGGTGGCAGGGATGGTCTAGACTGTATCCGACAGCTGATTGAGATGTCTGGGGATTATCTGCGCCCAGGCGGTGTTTGGTTAATTGAAATGATGGCAGGACAAGCGGACAAGGTTGTTCAACTACTACAAAACCAGGGCAGTTACTCTCAGATTCAGATATTTCCCGATTTAGGAGGTATTGACCGCTTTGCTCTAGCTTATAGGAAGTATGAAGTATAAACAAGGTATGGATGAATGCCAATAGGTAAAAAGCTTTGGATAATTTCCGCAAGCTTTTACCTTTAACGTTATAGCTTCTTCTTTTTAGTGTGCTGGTGAGCAATGACCCAAGTTTCTATGGCTACCCTGATTTCCGGGGCTCTCTCAGGTAAGCTGGTAAGTTTTCCGACAGATACTGTACCAGCACTAGCAGTGCTACCGGACAAGTCAGAGTTGGTGTTTGAGGCAAAGCGGCGTCCTCAAGACAAACCTTTGATTTTGATGGGGGCATCTCCTAAGTCTCTTTGGCCATATGTTCAAGGTACTTCCTCACAGAGGTCGATTTGGGAACACATGGCTCAGAAGTATTGGCCAGGAGCATTAACATTGGTTTTACCCGCTTCAGATAAAGTACCTACCGTTATGAATCCTTCTGACCCGACTACTATTGGGGTGCGTGTGCCAGCTTCCAGGATAGCGATCGCAATTTTGTCCAAGACTGGTCCGTTGGCAACTACCAGTGCTAATTACTCAGGCGAGCCACCTTTGCAAACCATGGCAGCGGTTGAGGTGCAGTTTCCCGAGGTATTGACGCTCCAGCCAGCTGAGTTAGAAGCTATCAAACCAGACAAGATTGGCGTCCCGTCTACTGTTGCCAAATGGACAAGCAGTGGCTGGGAAATTTTGCGTGCTGGAGGGATTCAATTAGACGATTCAAAGTTTTAATCCTTCTACTCACCTTTGAAAAAAACTAGCTATCCTTAAAAAGATCTGACAAAAAAGTATGAAGTTTGAATTGTGAAGGAAGTCTGAATTGTGAAGGAAGCCTGAATTGTGAAGGAAGCCTGAAAACGTTCTATCGATTGGTTACTTGGCAACAGGTATTTTTTTTAGCCTGGTTGCCTACCCAACTCTACCCTTGTCGATTAGCAGCAGTACAACCTTCAACCTTCATTCTTTATCCTTCAATTTTTTTAGGTGCGCTTTCCGTTGGCGAATTAAATTCGCTCAAGGTGCGCGCCTCCTAGGCCGCGAGCAATCCCTCGCGGCCTAGGATCGCACCAACGGGCTCGCACCTTTTGACGTTTTTAGTGTGGCAAGACTTAATAAGCATGGGTGAGACGGATCTGATCTATTTGCTAGTAGGCATTGGGTTAGGAGTTATGGGGAGTCGCTTCAGGAAATTTTTCCATGAAAGCACAAACTCAAAGACCTCTGGATGCCATCAAACTGATGCTGAAGAAATCCAGCATCTAAAAGAGGAATTCAAGCAAAATGAATTGGCTTACCAAATGGCAAGGGAAATGAGCCAGTTTAAAGCCGGATTTTTGGCACGAACTTCCCACGAGTTGCGATCGCCCCTGAGTCGGTTGATTGGTTTACATCAGTTGATTTTGTCGGATCTCTGTGAGTCTCCAGAAGAAGAGAGAGAATTTGTGAAGCAGGCTAACGCCTCTGCCCATACTATGGTCAAACTGCTTGATGAGGTGACTGCTGTAGCTAAAACTGAACACGGTACTAACGTTTTGGAGATTTGCTCAGTCCCGTTGAAGCAGCTGTTGGAAGACCTCGATCGTCTCACCCATTTGCAAGCTGCCAATCGCAATCTCCACCTGGAAATAGTTCCACCTGACCCCCAAATCTATATTTTAGCAGATCCACGGCGTTTTCGACAGGCATTAGTAATGATGGTAGATACTGCCATTACTCAGATAACCAGTGGTCAAATTAAAGTTTGGACTGCACTGTCCTATAAATCTGAAACAGTTTCCATCTGGATTGATATGCCCTGTGCCATCAGCTGTTGGGCTGAAGCTGTTGATTTATTGCAATTACCTCTAGATCAATCAAAACAGCCCAGTGAAACGGTATCCACTTCATCTGGACTGACCTTGTTGATGATTCAAACACTCCTGGAAGTGATGCAGGGGCGTATAGAAGTATTAGCGGTCCCCAGTGAAGAAGCTCAAAATGATGCCTCTGCTGAGAATCTTACCCGGTTTCATGTTTCTATACCCCAGGGGATTCCTGAGATTGTAGAGCCTTACTAGGGACTAGAGTAGCTAGAGGCTTATTGTACAAGACCATTGTGGTACTGGAGTTCAGCTCAAAACCAATGCGTTCGTAAAAACTTTGTTGATGGGTGGTCATCAGATAAACTCTCTCTACTCGGCTCATCTGAGGATGAGAGAGTGCGGTTTCCACTAGCTTACGCCCTAGCCCAGCCCCTCGATAGTCTGGGTGGATAACGACATCCCAAATGGTTGCCCGATAAATTCCATCAGAGGTAGCTCTGGCTAATCCAATCAGCTTCTGGTTATCCCAGACACTGATGACAGGATCACTGTTAGCGATCGCAACTTGCCAATCCTCGATTTTTCGGTCTTTTGCCCAAAAAGCACCTAGGTTAAACAATTGTTGTAGCTGGTAATAGTCGATTTTAGATTTGCGATCGCAAAACTGAATATGGCGGTAGTCCATAGTTGCAAAAGTTCCTTCTGATTTTGTTAAACGTGCCTTTAAATTGACTTAATTGACTAATTTTATTCGGGAAGAAGTTTAATGAAAATTTTTTAATTTTAAATAGGGTTCATATCATGTACTATTGACTACTTTTAAATAATATAAACCAGGGAAAATTTTCTGATTAATTAACAATTTAAAATTGAAAATTAATCAGGATTAAACGGGTTTGCAGACAGCTGTTCAAGATATATCTATCGATAGCTTATCTCTGGCTTGGCAAACCCAGGGATCTGAGTATTACAAAATGTTAAGATTATAACTGATTGTAATTATCTCAGTCAAATCCAATAACTGATCCCATGGGTGATAGTATGGGCTATTGTTGTTCGATCACGACACCTGTGCACAACCACCTCTCACCCACCCCATCCAAACCCCATCCCCAATTGCCTAATCAGCGTTGGGAAATTGCCCCCCTCAAAACTGAACAAGCTAACCAACTCGCCCAAGCTAGAGGCATTTCCCCCCTAATCGCTCAACTCCTTATTAATCGGGGTATTGAAACCTCTGAACAAGCGCAGGTTTTCCTCAATCCCCTATCTCAGGTGATGCCTGCACCAATTGATGAATTTCCCGATTTGGCAATTAGTGTCGAGATGCTCACTGAAGCGATCGCAAATCAAGAAAAAATCGCTATCTGTGGAGACTACGATGCTGATGGCATGACCAGCACGGCTTTGTTACTCAGAGCATTACGCTGGTTGGGGGCGGATGTAGACTACGCCATCCCGAGCCGGATGACAGAGGGTTATGGCATCAATACACGGATTGTGGAAGAATTTGCGGAGGAAGGGGTGGGTGTGATTTTAACGGTTGATAATGGTATTGCTGCCCATGAACCTATCGCTAGAGCTGTAGAACTGGGAATAACGGTTATTGTAACTGACCACCATGACCTACCTCCAGAACTTCCAGACGCTGATGCCATTCTCAATCCTAAGCAATTGCCGGAAGAGTCACCCTACCGAAGTTTAGCTGGTGTAGGGATAGCTTACATTTTAGCTATCTGTCTAGCACAAGAACTGGGTCAACTCAAAGGCTTGACGCAACAGCTGTTAGAACTATTTACTCTGGGAACTATTGCGGATTTAGCCCCTTTAACGGGGATCAACCGACGTTGGTTAAAGCGAGGCTTAGGGTTATTGCCTCAATCTCAATTAGCAGGAGTTCAAGCATTAATCGAGATAACTGGGGTTAAAGATGACCAAAAATCCCTTAAGCCGGAGGATATTGGATTTAGACTAGGACCAAGAATTAACGCTATTGGTCGCTTATCGGATCCCCAAATTGTAATTGAACTGCTGACGACTACTGCACCCGAAGTAGCACGTGAGAGGGCAATGCAGTGTGAAGAAGTGAACCAACGGCGTCAGCAATTGTGTGCTGATATTGAACAAGATGCGATCGCATTTATTGAAGACACTGGAATAGATTGGCAACAGAAGCGAGTATTAGTGATTGTCCAACCGAATTGGCATCATGGAGTGATTGGCATTGTTGCCTCCCGATTAGTAGAGCGCTATGGTGTCCCAGTCTTTATTGGAACCTATGAAGACGACGACCAACAACACATTCGCGGTTCAGCAAGGGGCATAACTGAATTCAATATTTTTGAAGCCTTAGAGTTCTGCAAAGAGTTACTGGGCAAATATGGAGGACACAAAGCAGCTGGCGGATTTTCCCTACCTGCTGAGAACTTAAGCGCTTTTGAAGAATCCCTTAGCCGTTTTGCCCATCAATCTCTAAAACCTGAACACCTCAAACCCCTAGTTGCTATCGACGCTAGCCTAGAATTCCCTCAAATTACCTCTAACCTCTACCAGCAATTAGATCTGCTTCACCCCTGTGGCATTGGCAATCGGGATCCTGTCTTTTGGAGTGCCAATGTCCAAATCCTTGAGCAACGAGTTGTTGGTAAGGGACACATTAAGCTTACCTTGAATCAGGACAATCAACCAGTCACGATTCAAGCTATTGCTTGGCGTTGGGGGGAATACTTCCCTTTACCTAAACGAGTAGATATTGCCTACAAGTTGCGAGAGCATCATTGGGAGGGCAACACGACCATTGAGTTAGAGTTAGTGGGTGTCCGTCTACCCGTAGTTACTAGTACCTCAAGCCCCAAAAAAGCAGAATTTTATTACAATCAGCGCCGCTACACCTGTAGCCTTTGGGAATCTTTAAATGAACTAAGGATTAGAAACCCGGAAGGGAAAGTCCTAGCGATTCAGAAAGGACAACGCATTGGACTTTTGGGTACTAAACGGGAAGATGCTAAAGAAGTTAATGTCACTAAACCTCCTTACTACCCCTTGATCAAAGCAGCAACTCGTGCGTTGGGACTCAGCTAAGGAGTTGAAAGTTGACAAGTTACAGGTTGCTGACAAGTTGAAAGTTAACAAGTTATAGGTTGCTGGCGAGTTGAAAGTTAACCAGTTACAGGTTGCAGGTTTTCTACTGAACCTTGGCCAAAAGGCCACGCGTGCGCGTTCAACCTTCAACCTTCAACCTTCAACCCCGTCACCTTCAACCCTCTATTAAAGGTCGCCTCTAAGAGCATATAGGGCGAAAATGACCACTGGACCAGCAATCACAACAGCTGCCAGCATAGTCAACTGAGCAATCAATACCCAATCGATGTTACCTATAAAATCTAAAAAAGCTAAATACATGTGTTCTCCAGAATTAACCCAACAAAGCCGATGGTGACTAATCACAATCCATCCCTTAGATATTACTGGGTAATGATCTGTTTTTTTTAAGTAAGTTTACAAAAATATACAAAACTCAACGGCAAGCCTGACCACACCTATCACGGGTGAAAACTCGCTAAGCTAGATCTACTTTAAGTTTGTAGCTCTTTTTTCAAAGTCATGGCCACTTGGAGTTGTGTAAAGCAATGTGGCGCTTGCTGTCATCTTGACCCAGCTGAGCGTCCAGGATTAGAGGAGTATCTGCTACCAGAAGAGCTAGCGCTATATTTGAGTATGGTAGGTGAGGGGGGATGGTGTATAAATTTCGACCACACCACCCGTGAATGTCGTATTTATCCCCATCGACCTCGTTTCTGTCGGGTGGAACCTGAGGTATTTCAGGATATGTATGGGGTGGAGGAAGCAGATTTAAATGATTTTGCCATTGACTGCTGTTTGGAGCACATTGAAGCACTTTATGGAGATTGCTCTCTGGAAATGCTGCGCTTTGAGCGGGAAATATGGAGGGAATAGGGAAAATCGAAATTAATGAGTAACGAGTAACGACTAACAAGTAACGACTAACAAGTAACAAGTAACAATGCGTGTAAAAATTTGTGGCATTACGAAACCGGAGCAAGGAAATGCGATCGCAAAATTGGGAGCAACAGCATTAGGCTTTATTTGTGTACCAGGCTCTCCTCGTTACGTTACACCCCAGCAAATTCAAGTCGTGGTCAACCACTTGTCCGTATCAGTTGACCGCATTGGTGTGTTTGCTAATACCTCTACGGAAGAAATCACTCAAATTGTCGCTGATTCAGGGATAAATGCCGTTCAGCTGCATAGTAATGAATCCCCAGAATTTTGCCAAAAGCTGCGCCAAGCTTTACCAGAGATTGAAATTATTAAAGCCTTAAGGATAAGAACTCCAGAATGTTTAAATCAGGCAGATAGTTATTTGAGTTGTGTAGATACACTATTGCTAGATGCTTACCATCGAAAAATGTTGGGCGGCACTGGTAAAACCTTAGACTGGCAAAGGCTACAAAAATTTCGTCCCACTATCCCTTGGTTACTAGCTGGTGGCTTGACACCAGATAATGTCTTAGATGCCCTAACGTTGGTGCAACCCAGTGGGATTGATCTATCCAGTGGTGTAGAGCGAACACCAGGTGATAAAGATTTAAAAAAGGTTGCTCGGTTATTCGAGAAATTAGGATCAAGAGTTTAAGGTTGAAGGTTAAAATTTAAATGTTTAATGTTAAGTGTTAAATGTTGAAGGTTGAAGGTTGAAGGTTGTTGGCCTTTGGCGTTCGGTGTAGGGTAGGTTTAAGATTAAAGATCAATAGTCAACAGTCAACAAGGTTTGGGATGATTCTAATGGAATGGTAAAGTGGAATTGACTACCTTGATTTTTCCCCTCAGACTTAGCCCAAATTTTTCCACCCATACCTTTAATAATCTGACGACAGATAGCTAGACCAAGACCTGTGCCACCAACAGTGCGTCGGAGTGAATCTTCCTCTTGATAAAAACTCTCAAATATTGCGTCTAGCTGACTCGGTTCAATACCCCTACCAGTATCTGCTACAATTAGCTCTAGCATGGGATTACCGTGGCGATTCTTGGTTACGAATCCTATCGACTCTGGTTGAGTTTCATTGATTTGGGCTTGGATAGTGATTTTACCCCCTGGCTCAGTAAACTTACAGGCATTATCTAGGAGTTTGGTTAAGACTTCTACCAACCGTTCTTTTGAACCTATAGAAAACTGTAGATCCGGGCTACGGTAATCCCATTCAGGCGAGATTTTAAGCAGTATTGCCTGCTACTGCGCGATTGCTGAAGGCTTGACCAAAAATCCCCAGTTAGAGATGCTGTAGTAATCGTGCCGACGATTGATTACAGCACTCGCCTGTATTTGCTTATTCAGTTGATTCCACCAGTACCAAACGTGTTTGCTCGGATTCACTCCGATCAAAGCGGTTAAGGCACTGGGTAGTCTTTCACTCAATCCCATACCGCGTCTAGCAATCACCAACGCGGCCACTTCATCGCTGGCAAGTCCATACATCCGGGCGTACTTCACCATCCCGATCAAACTGCTATAAGCAGGGTTGACCGTGAAGACATAGACGCCACGGTTAGAGCAAATCGAATTCAGCAGCTCAAAGAATCGGCTATAGGCCCACCCTGATAGCATTCGAGCGTATTTCCGTCCCAATTCTCTGAATGCTTCTTTTTTCTTGCCAAAATCTAAGGTTTCGTGGACTATCGGACATTGATAAGTTTTAGCCAGCGTCACCAGTTGTAGACAAGCATCAACTATCTGAGCATCCTGTTTGCCACTGGGTAGACCTTGCTGTAACGGGATTTGTCCGTGAGCTTTCAGGTTTCCATCAGCGTCAACATAAGCCCACCCAACGCTACTTGGGTTGAGATCGATACCGATACAGCCATATCGGGAATGCTGTGAGACACGCTGAAGCTTAGCAGGCGTGAACTGAACAGCCGCTACCCACTTGTGATCTTTGCGGTAGAAATGCCAGGTTCTAGAACCATCGTCAGGCAGGCGGTTGATGTTGCGGTCAAAGTCACCGATAACTGCCGAAACGTATTGTCCATACTTGGACTCAAGACATTTGGGAACTCGGAAGCGGATCGTTTCACCGTCCCATTGACAAACCTGATTTCCCCAGGTCTCATCTTTGCTACCAACAACAAATACCTGACCGTAAGGCACCTTAACCTGTAGCTGAGCTACTTTCAACCCTTCGATTTTTCTCTCTAGGTGGGCGATATAACGTTTCTTGTGATGGATTTGGAAGCGTAGATTTTGCCAATTGGTGTCACGATATCGTAACGAACAAGACAGTGGGAATTTACAACCAGTTTTACTGTTCTGCCAGTTCTTTTTAGCGTAGAATTTTCGACCATTAGCTAATCGCTTCTGTGCTTTCCTCAAGCAGTCCTTAGCGCTTTTGAACTTACCTGACAGTTGCTCAATGTGGTTTTGTCTACACTCGGCCGCAGAATCCACAGCGCCTTTAGCACTAGCAATCACACCGTTAGCGTGACGTTTGTTAATACCGTAAGTCTGCTGTAGGTAAGTGTTCCACTGCCCTTTGTTGAAGTCACCTGATCGCAACTGGGTAACCGTTTCGATTTTTGCCTGACGGAATATCTGTGAATACTCAAACAGAAACATCTCAAAGTCGCTGCAACCTAGAGCGTTCATTCGCTCTGACAGTTGCGGCAAGGCTTTGCAGTAGGTAAGAGTAGTCGGTTTTTTCTTCATACGTGCTATTATAACACAGTAAAATCATGTGTTATGAATCATGGCAAAAACATTAACTATAGACATTTCAGACGACGGGCAAGCGATTATAGAAAGATATTTTCAGCGCTCAAAAAGGTCTCAGACCGATGTGATCAGAGACTTAATTAGAACTGTGGTGAAAAATCGGCTTAAACGCCTAGAAAAATCTACAGATAGTCCATTGAATCAATAGATTTTCGTATGCTGTTTACAAACCATTTTGATCAAACCAACCCTTTTGATCAAGGGATTATTTATTAGTTGTTAGCTGTTAGCTTTTGGAAGTTTGAATATTCACTACTGAGTTGATCTGGTACCGTTGCCCCAGAAAGCTCAGCCTGACCCAAATCTACATTTGAGAGAGTAACCCGTCTCAAGTCTACCTGACTCAAAATTGCTCCACTCAAGTTTGCTTGAGAAAGGTCAGCATCACACAGATTTGCCCTAGTCAAGTCTGCCTGGTGCAGACAAGCACCAGTCAAGTTAGCCCCTCTTAAGTCAGCGTAGCGTAGGTCTGCCCTGGTTAAATTGGCTCCTCGCAAATCGGTATCCTGAAGAACGGTTAATCTTAAATCGGCTCGGGTTAGAATAGCTTGGCGCAGGTTTACTCTAGTCAGATTCGCCCGAATCATAAATGCCTGACTCAAGTTAGCCTGCACTAGAGAGGTTTTTTTCAAATTGGTTCGCCACAGTTTCGCTCCAGTCAGATTTGCCTGATTAAGGTTGACTTCCTGTAAAACCGCGAGACTCAGGTTGGCGTCAGCTAGGTTGACTCGTCTGAAAATTACTCCAGTCAGATTGACTTCACTCAGGTTGATTTGCTGGAGATCTACTCCACGGAAATCCCTCTCACCTGCTGAATAACGCTCTAGAAGCTCAATAGTATCCATTTGGGGTATCCATAGCTGGCAGCTGCGCCAACATGACATAGTGTTAATTTTAATGTAACATAATGTTAAGAATACTTTTTGTATGTAAATGATTATGTTAAATTAGGAAGTTTTATCCGGAGATAAGCTATTCTTATCGGTGCCTGCAATCGATTGGTGATAAAATATGAAGCTTACCCGAACAGGTAAGTGTCGGCTTCAAGCTAACCCTAGCTATTCCTTGTGCTTTTAAGCTGGCGTAAAGTCTTTGCTGACTTGGTGTGGGATGCCACAATAGAGATCCAACTCAAGATCTAAGAGCAGTTTTCACAATTGATAGCCCAATAGCTGATTTGGGGGTAAGCTCAGAATAAGCTGTTGCTGTAACCAACGCTATGGTCTACTGATTTTAAAACTGCGTTCACCAGATCGAATGTTGCTCTGATGATTATCATCAATCTGTTGTGATTAGCCGTTCTGATAAGGAAAAATTGCCGTGGAAGCTGGGAATCAGCAAAGGATTTTAGGCTATTTCATTGAAGAAGCGAAAGAACACCTGGAAACCATTGAACAGGGACTGTTAAATCTGGGCTCAGTGGTCAATGAACCAGAGACGGTTAATGAATTGTTTCGCGCTGCTCATTCTGTTAAAGGCGGGGCGGCGATGTTGGGATATACAAGTATTCAAAAGACTGCCCATCGTTTAGAGGATTCTTTCAAAGTACTTCAAGAGAATAAGATTAAGGTTGATCAACAGCTGGAGACTCTGTTTTTAAAGAGTTATGATACCCTCAAAGCTTTGATTGATCTGTTGGAAGGACCGTTTGGGTTTGAGCAAAGTGAAGCAGAAAAAATTCTAAAAGCAGCTCAGCCAGGCTTTGAACAATTACAGAATTATCTCAAAACTTTGGTCAGTGGTGAGAGTCAATTACCAGCGGCAATGGCTTCTAGCTCTGCTGCTGAAAAAGCGATTCGTTCTGATCAAGTTTCGACTAGCAAAGCTTCTTCTTCAGCAAAAGGGAAATTTCCCCCAGACTTTGGGCCGAAGGTGATTAGCCTGCTTAAAGATATGCTAGAGCTGTTTAAACAATCTTCCACACCAACCAATCGCCAACAACTTCAAAAGCTTTGTAAGCGTCTGGCTCAACTGGGGGCTGGGATTGGTAGTTGGCATAAATTAGTGGGAGTTTGCCATAAAGCGATCGCAAATCCTCAAAACTCCTATATCCAGTTAGCACCATTAGTGATCAAAGAACTCAAAGAAGCTAGTGACCAGTTGCAAGCAGCACAGGGTAATCTAGAGGAGTTGCGAAAGGCAGCGGCTGCGATCGCTCCGAGTTCAGCACTGCAAAAACTAGCAGCTGTAGGATCTACTCGGCCAAACCGAACCACTAAGGGTAAGGAAATTACGATTGTGCTAGAACCAAAAGCCGCCGCCAAGGTACTGATCCAAGCCTTTGATAAACCCCAGCTGTCAAAACTGGTTAAGTTACTGATTCCAGCAACTCGTGCTTCTTCCTAGGCCAACGAATCGCACTTTTGATTAACGTCCTAAGTGCCGTGATGCCAGCTGCATGGCATCATAAATATCCACATCCCCATCCCCATCAGCATCTAGAAAGCCACTGAGTACAGAATTAGAACCAAGGGGATTCTCAATATTGGTGCCAGTCTTGAGGAAATTCAACACTACGGGTACCAGGGTGGGTAGCATGGCTTGAATGATACCAGCATTAATACCTGTCTTGCTAGTAATTTCTCCAACAAGCTCCTGAATCTGAGGCGCACTAAAGAGCATATTGACCACTTGAGAACTAGCACCAATGCCACCAAATTGATTAACTAGTGCTTGTACCTGCTCATCTCCTTCATTTCTGCGCTTTTGTTGCAGCGCTGAACGCACATACTTACCTACAATTGAGGTGGCAGATTGCACCGCTGAGGGATTGGTGTGATGGTTACCACTCAACTGCTGTACCGTGTCCAGAATATCCCCTAGCTGACTAGAACTAGCTTGTTGTGTAGGACTATTAATGGCACTGAGAATACTATTGAATAAGTTCATTGTTTTTTAAAAGATTTAAACAGTCAGATGTGAACAGTTGTTTCCCAAATCAATTATAAATTGCTGATATATATAGCGAAAGGCAAGAGGCAAGAGCGATGCAGCGCGGTCTTGGGGGTTTCCCCCATGAGCGACTGCATCAAGACGGCAAGAGGCAAGAGGGGAAAGATATCCGGAGTTTTATTGCACAGCCTCTTGGGTTCAGAAGATGGGGGAATTCTTGCCGGATCTTCTAAGATTAATAATTAAAACCTATCCTATCTTCCATGCCCCTGCCACGTCTACTAACCCTAATTATTGGCCTCATTATTATTCTGGGGCTAATGCTTTGGTTGATTAATGGTATATACCAACTATATATCCAAATTTCCTTTACTGCTCCGGTACTGGCTAATTTACTGCTGCTGTTGGTGATTACCTTGCTAGGGCTACTAATATGGGCCTTAATCTACACCATGGGGTTATTTGGTAAATCCCGGAAACGGCCAGGTAAGGGTCGTCTGGAACCTAAAGCCCCGGAGGTAAAAACTGAAGCAGCAGAAGAAACCCTTAAAGCAGTAAGGCAACAGGTCAAACAGATTCAGGATGAAGTGTCACGGCAAGCGATGCTGCGTCGCTCTGAGGAAATTGAAGCTATCCTCTCCCGTGGGGAACTGTTAGTGGTAGTGTTTGGTACTGGTTCAGCGGGGAAAACTTCTCTAGTCAATGCTTTGATTGGTCGGATGGTGGGTGAAGTCGGTGCGCCCATGGGAACGACGGAGGTTGGGGAAACCTACAAACTAAAGCTGAAGGGATTAGAACGCCCAATTCTGATTACTGATACACCAGGAATTTTAGAATCTGGCGTGGTTGGCACTCAGCGAGAGCAATGGGCACGACATTTGGCAACGGAAGCGGATTTGTTGTTGTTCGTGGTGGATAACGACTTACGACACTCAGAGTATGATCCATTCCGAAAGTTGGCAGAGATTGGGAAGCGATCGCTTCTTGTCTTCAATAAAATTGACCTGTACACGGAACAAGACTCAGAGAGGATTCTAGCACGATTGCGCCACCGAGTAAGGAGCTTTATTGCTGGTTCAGATGTAGTTGCGATCGCAGCCAATCCCCAGCCTGTTACCCTAGAAAATGGTCAGCTTTGCCAACCTGAACCGGAAATTTTGCCCTTAATCCGTCGCTTAGCTGCTGTATTAAGAGCAGAGGGAGAAGAGTTGATTGCTGATAACATACTGCTACAATCCCAACGGTTAGGCCAAGAAGCTCGACACATCCTCGACAAGCAGCGCAGGCGAGAAGCAGATAAGGTGGTGGAACGGTTCCAGTGGATTGGAGCAAGTGTAATTTCTCTGACTCCTTTACCTGTGGTGGATTTGTTAGCAACTGCAGCAGTCAATGCCCAAATGGTGGTGGAAATTGGCAAAATCTACGGCTGTGAACTGAATATGGAAAGGGGTCGGGAATTAGCCCTATCCTTGGGAAAAACCTTAGCTAGTTTGGGCATTGTCAAGGGAGCGATTCAAATCCTTAGCACTACACTAAGGTTGAATCTTGCCACCTATATTGTCGGCAAAGCGATTCAGGGGGTAACCGCTGCTTATCTAATCCGAATTGCTGGGAAAAGCTTTATTGAATACTTCCGCAATGACCAAGACTGGGGAGATGGAGGGATGAGTGAAGTGGTCCAGAAGCAGTTTCAGTTAAACCAGCGGGATGAGTTTATTAAAGCCTTTGTCAGTGAAGCGATCGCAAAAGTAGTCAAACCTCTGACAGGGAAACCAGAAGCCCAATCACCAATCGATGAAAGGGACTAAATCAAGGGCAAAGCCAGGAAATCATAAATCTCCGCCAGAATGCCTATCAAATCGACTCACATTCCTGTTTAATGAAATAGAGTAGATTCAATGTTTTCTCCAGCCCCCCATGCCCCTCACATCAATGGGGGTTTCTTTTTATCTATCGTTTTATATATCCTTTTCTCAAGGAGACTCATCCACTACCTATAGTCAAAGCACTAGGTAGCAAGCTTCACCCTGCCCCGATTTACAGCGTGGAGCAATCTGTCGATGGAGTCTCGCTCTTCGGAGGTGAGTGAATCCTCCAATAGTGCTGCCATCAATCCATATCGATCAGCAAGAGTAATTTTTCCAGAGCTGCTAACTTTAGCAAATAGTTCTGGTATAGCACCGGGAATAAGACGAACTGGAGCCAACATTATACTATAGGGTAATGGCTGTTGTTTATATTTTTAACCTTTTTCCGGAGCTTGGGGATGTGGGGCTATACCCCCTGTGATATTAATTCTGGTTGGGTACCCATAATCTTAGGGAGGGTGGGGAGAAACGGAGGTGTGGGGAGATGGGAAGATGGGGGAGATTTTTATTAAAGGTAATTATTCTGAGATGATATCAGAAGTCAGGATTCAGGAATCATAATCATTGATTTTAAAGTAATTTTTCGATAAATTGGGAAAAAATAAGCAAATATATCTTTATACTACTGCTATGCTGGCTTAATTATTCTGCTAAATTCTTCTAAGGAGACCCTACTTCTGAGCTAACAGTGCTTTAGCCTTTTGCCAGAGAGCATCCAACTCATCTAAGGTGTAATCAGACAGTGGGCGCTCAGCCAATGCTTCCACTTGGGCTAACCTTTCAATAAAGCGTGCTTGGGTTCCCTGCAAAGCAGCTGAAGGGTCAAGGTCATACCAACGCGCTATATTAATCAGAGTAAACAGTACGTCTCCCAATTCTGCTTCCTGGTGGGCTTTATCGTCCTGTTCAAGTGCTTGTTGAAACTCAGCCAATTCTTCGTGAAACTTATCCCAAACTCCCTCAACATTATCCCACTCAAACCCACCACTAGCGGCCTTTTTCGATATCTTCATCCCAGCCATTAGGGGGGGAAGGGTTTTACTATAGCGACTGAGTTTATGACTCAATAATTGCTTATCCGCAACGGTTTCTCCTTTCTCTGCTGCCTTAATGTCCTCCCAGTTTTGACGCACCTCCTCGACATTATCAACCTGGACATCACCGAACACATGGGGATGACGGCGGATTAGTTTTTGAGTAATCCCCTGAGCTACCTCGGTCAAGGTAAACTGACCTTGCTCACTACTAATCTGAGCTTGCAGAACTACCTGCAATAACAAATCCCCCAACTCCTCTGCGATCGCATTTTGATTGTTACTGCGAATCGCATCCACTACTTCATAAGCTTCTTCAATCACATAAGGAATTAGGGACTGAGGGGTCTGAGCCAAATCCCAAGGACAACCACCCTCAGGCGATCGCAATCTGGCTACCACATCAATCAACTCTTGCAAAGCGGCCAACATCGAAACCTGATCAACTGGCTGAGCTTGTTCCGGGGAAGTAGACATAAAACCGAAAAGCGAAACGCCACTTAATTAGTCTTAACGAAATCTACCACTAATGCCAAATTTTAACCAGCTAATGATACTGGAAAACCCGATCACATCTAACTTCCCTTGCCTTTGCGTGCTTTGCGTCTTTGTGGTTTACTCTTACCAGCACCCCTACCCTTGCTCCTCCCTTGCTTGGGAGACCATAACCCCGTGATCCCCCCTTTTTTAAACTGCTTATAAGCGGAACTTCCCCAATCACTGACAAAATGCGCGATCGCACCCAACTCCAATCCCACCACACAGGCCATCAACCAGGTACGATATTCCCACACCCTACCGCCCAGCCCTTGAATCAGCTCTAGCCAACGATCTGGTTCATCCTGGAATAGCTGAAACACCAGCAATCCCACACCCCCAAACAAGACGAGCCAATTGGCTAGATAAAGCAGTCGCAAAATTGTTCCAATCACTGGTCCATGAGAAAAAATAGAACGGTGAGGCACCATCCTCTGATAAGGGATCCAAATCCAGCGCAACCAGCCCCAACGCTTAAAGGGTCGAGAGTATAGATCTAAATCAGGGCTAAACATCAAGCCACCGAACAGGAACCCTCCAGCTACAATCAAGGTCAAATCACTACTCCGGGTTACTACCAGGCTCAAAACCGTGACTACTGGCAAACTCCACAAGGTTATGCGATCATGTATATAGCCAGAGGACATATTTTTTATAGTTGTTGTCGTCTTTGGAAAAATATGCTATAGTAAGTAAGTATTGCATACGGGCGGTTAGCTCAGCGGTAGAGCGCCTGCCTTACAAGCAGGACGTCACTGGTTCGAATCCAGTACTGCCCATGTCCGTTAAATTCCAAAGTTAAACAAAGAACTAACTCTCGCTTGTTAGCTGGCCGGTAAAAGAAGCCCCACGTCTCAATCCGTAAGGATGAGTGCTTAAAGTTACCGTAAGAATAGTGGAGCCTTAATCAAAAAGTTTTAACCCTTTTACCCATAGCCGACCAACCATAAAGGCTCCACTATTCTAAGGTTTCGTCTCCAGGGATGAATTTTACACAGAGTCTTTGGGATCCCGGAAGCGAGCTATTAAACTCCTAAGTAACTCAGAGCACGTCATTCCCCTGCGGTCAGCTTCCTGTTTCAGTTGCTTCTTTTCAAAGCCAGTCAACCTAATCATTAAATTTTTGTATTTAATTTTGTTTTAACATATGTAAATACGAATGTTATCTTGATAATAGGTCGAAAAACAGGAGATGGCAACAATGATAACAGCCTATCAGTACCGGCTAAGGTTAACTAAGTCACAAGAAGCGGAGATAGAAAGATGGCTTGACATGCTTCGACATCAATACAACTACTTACTGGCTGACAGATTTAGCTGGTATGAACAGAATCGCTGTTCCATTAACTCTTGCCCTCTTGTTTGCCACTTACCAAATTTAAGGAACAATCCAGACTATTTTTCCCAAAAGAAAACCCTCCCCCAGTTAAAGAAGGATAGACCTTGGTACAGTGCAGTTCAATCCCAAGTTCTCCAAGACTGTGTCAAGAGAGTAGATCTAGCTTTTAAGCGGTACCTCAAAGGGGATAGTAACGGAAGAAAGAGCGGAAGACCTCGCTTTAAAGGGAAAAACAGATATAAATCTTTTACATTTCCTTCTCTTGGCAAAAACCCTATAGATGGCAATAATTTGACTCTTCCGAAATTTGGAAAAGTCAAGCTGATTTACCATAGATCTATTCCAGAAGGTTTTAAAATCAAGACGGCCACTGTAACCCGAAAAGCTGACGGCTATTATGTTACGTTGTCAATACAAGATGATACTGTCCCAGATGTCATCCCAGTAGATAGTGTTAAAAATCCTATTGGAATAGACATGGGTCTCAAGTCTTTTCTGGTCAAGTCAAATGGTTCAGAGGTGCCAATTCCTCAGTATTATCGAAAGGCTCAGAAACGACTGAAGAAAGTTCAAAAAGCTGTCAGCAGATCTAAAAAAGGGAGTAATAATAGGAAAAAAGCTGTCACTAAACTAGGGAAAGCTCACAAGAAGGTTGCTGACACCAGGAAAGATTTTCATTTTAAAACTGCGTGCGGCTTGTTCTGAGTAGGAGCCACTCAAACAGAGTGGGGTATGACTTAGGGAATCGCGGGCGACAGCCCAAAAAATTCTAACTGTTCTACGGATAGTGGTGAGAATCCACTCCTTGAAGAGA
>NZ_JAAHHX010000420.1:0-1911 GCF_010672065.1 Moorena sp. SIO4A1
AGCAGAACTACTTCTCTTGCTCAATTTAGCAACCAATGGCAGGATAATGGCTTGCTATTGGGTTTAGCAAAGGAATATTCCCGGTTTGCATATCTAAATCAGGATTGAGCCTCAAATTGCCATTTTTTATAGGAGTTGCTCTTTAACAAGACTTTATTATAGTGGGCAATGGCTTCACAGTATCCTCATATTGGCAATTTTCTGTTGCAGGGAGAAAAGTGACTAGATGCGTTCGCTTTTAGCGGAAGCTTCGCTTCATCGCTTTTAGCAGAAGCTTCGCTTCATCGCATAACCCCTATCTCACACATTTAAATTGTGAATAGGGGCTGATGGGGAGATGGGGAGATGGGGAGATGGGGAGATGGGGAGATGGGGTGCATCTGATATTTGTAAAAAAGAAGGGGAAGTGTGGGGAGTGTGGCAAGTGTGGCAAGTGTGGCAAGTGTCGGGCACTGGCGTGGGAATTTGCGCGGTAATTTTCCCCTAATTGCATGGATTGAGATGCAGCCATTCTCTAGTCTACGTCAGTGCGCTCAATTACGATAACATTATTCTTTTTTTACCTTAGGTTAGATTGGGGTAAGGTTTAACCGCCGGACAAGTTTTCCAGCCTGCCACAATACCAAAGCATTATTTCTGTTTTTGTCAAGATTACTTTATGTTCAGGGTTAGTTGTGTTCCAAGGTTTTTGCGTTCGCATAAGCGCGGAAGCTGAGGCCGTTGGCCACGCTACGCGTTCGCGTAGCGTCGGCTTTGCCGAAACGCTTCATACCGTAGCGGCTCGTACCGAGCATCGCATTCTTTTGTTTACTATCTATTAATACTTTCTATTAATCATTAACAAATAAACAAAAATCTGTATGACTAAGGTGTATGGCTAAGGATTGACAGTGGGATAACCTTTTTTAAATAAAAAAGGCGTTAGTAATCTAGCCAGAGACCTTCCGCTATTCAAAACACCTAATTTAAAATAAGCAGACATAAAATTTATTAACCTATGCCGCAAAAAAACCTCACTCAAAAAAAATTAAATACTTACTTTTATTGATTGCGTTGATATTATTTACAATAATAGATGATTATTGGTTATAGTTTGTTAGGTATTTATAGGAGCTGTTAACTATTTCCTAAAAATCCATACTTTTTCGGTTCCCAGATCCGCTGTTCCCAGATCCGCTGTTCCCAGATCCGCTGTTCCCTGTTCCCAGATCCGCTGTTCCCAGATCCGCTGTTCCCAGATCCGCTGTTCCCTGTTTATACACTTTATTGATGATCGCCTAACTTTGTATATTTTTAATTTATAGTTTTTTTCTAGTTCAGATTAGATAAATTAGTCAGGAAATTAAGAGCACCACTGACTCATAAATAATGATAAAACTCTGAACTATATATTCTGAAGCACTCTGACGTTAATCGTAATTATAATGTGGATCAACCTAGGAATTATTACAAGCGATTAATCACAAAAAATCTTGTAAAAGTGAATTATCTTTGAGAATTTTTATCGCTTGTTTTATGTCCTGGGTACGGTCTTTTTTTGCAATTAAGGTAGCATTGCGATCCCGTACCACCAGCACATCGTCTAAACCAATAGTAACAATCACCTCATCATCACTACTGGAGTAGACAATTGCTCCTTGAGTATCCAGTTCCACATGATTAGCCATTGCTACATTTTTAGCATCGCCATTATGCAGGCGTTCTAAAGCATTCCAATCTCCCAAATCATCCCAACCAAAGGAAGCTGGTAAAACATAAGCTAGCTGTGTTTTTTCCATCAAAGCGTAGTCAATACTTTTCTTCTCTAGCTCAGCATAAGCCGCCACACCTTTTTCTTCTAAAGGGGCAATAATTTCTGGTGCATGGGTGCGCAATTCATCTAAAACTACCCCAGCCCGGAAAATGAACATC
>NZ_JAAHHX010000421.1:0-1909 GCF_010672065.1 Moorena sp. SIO4A1
TCCAAGTTGGGAGAATCACTAACATTGAACCCGGTACTAATGGGGTCAATGTCACCGTTGAAATTGATGACCCTGGATTGTTAATCCCCCGCAAAGTCCAGGTTGAAGCTAATCAATCGGGTTTAATTGGTGCTACCAATGTGGATATCATGCCCCTAGGACAATTACCTGCAACTGCTCAAAGTCTTACACCCTTCGGAGCACAATGTAATTCTTCCCTAGTTATTTGTGAAGAAGATCAGATTAATGGTGATGTGGGTTCCACCTTTGCTGACCTCCTACGGAACGGAAATCGCATTGCTGAACTCTTCGGTGATCCAGCCTTTTTTGACAAAATCAATAGTCTTGCGGAAAATGCCTCCAATGCCGCCAGAGACGTGTCAGAACTTAGCAAAGAGATGACCCAGTTGTCCCGGATAGTGCGGCAAGAGGTAGCAGGCTTGTCCAACGCAACGAATGCTGTGACCAGTGCTGCCAATCAAACATCTAGTCTAATTGGGTTGGCAACCAGTAGCATTTCTAGTACGTCTGAGCAATACAGCCAAACGGCAAGGGAACTAAATCAGTTGATTACCTCTGCCAATCAACTATTGGTCAGCAATCGGGGAAATTTGGTGACCACCTTGGATAGCATCTCTCAGGCCAGTCAAGATCTGCGTGTATTGACCAGCAACTTAACTATTACCGCGAATCAGGTTAACTCAGCGGTTTATCAAACGGATGTATCACAGATGCTGCGGAACTTAGAAAACCTATCGGCTAATGCTGCCCAAGCATCTGCTAACTTACGTAATGTTTCCAATACTCTCAACAGTCCTACTAATTTACTGGTATTACAACAAACCCTAGACTCAGCACGAGTTACCTTTGAAAATGCCCAAAAGATTACCGCTGACCTAGATGATCTGACTGGGGATCCAGCTTTTCGCCGCAATGTCAAGGATTTAGTTAATGGACTCAGCGGCTTAGTGTCTTCTACCGAGCAGCTGCAACAGCAGGCTTTGATATCTCAACAACTGGAAGCTCTCAATACTGCTATAGACACCGCCTCGTCTAATGATCCTGCTAAAACCGTTTCCATCCCTAAGTCCCCCCCTAAGATCGATCCACCTCAGATCGATCCAATAGCTCCAGCTGATCAGAAGCTTCAACCGAATCAAGAAAAACAGATGTTTAAGCTTTTACCCCCAGCCCCTAGGAAATCGGTTAAATGAAATGAATTTAGTAAAGGGAAAAGGGAACAGCGGATCTCGGAACAGTGGATCTCGGAACAGGGAAAAAATCCTGTTCACCTCATAGCCATGAAAAACTCTATAAAGAACTAAAGACCCTCTTGCAAAAGAAGCTTTTTGATACTGCTACTCCCTACTCCCTACTCCCTACTCCCTACTCCCTACTCCCTACTCCCTATTCGCGACTTCAGCAAAGAAGTCTTAAGTCCAGTCATCTTGGTTGCCAGAACTGTTGTCTCGTCTATACGCGAGACCGGCTTGATGAATCTGAAGGGTTTTCTCAAAAAGCTGTTGTTCTGTCAGTTGCCATCGCTGGAGCAGTACATCCAAGTCCCTTTGAATGGCTCTAGCACCGGGAAAGCTGTCATAGCGAATCCGCAGTCGGGCTAATTCCGCCAAGTTGTATTCATTGGGTTGTTGTTGTAAAAGACGGTTAACTATTTCGCGATCGCGTTTTTCCTGAGGATGTTGCTGGTCTTGATTTCCTTCCATTTAATAGTAGTATTAATACTAGTCAAATAATTCCGATTATAACTAATAAGTTGTACTTAGGTTTTTAGCTTTAAAAATACTTTTCGTTTTGTTGATATAGCTATTTATAACCTAATCAGATACACAGGATTTTTTACCTGTTCCGATATCCGAAGTTCCCTTTCCTAAAGGTGCAAGCTCTCAGA
>NZ_JAAHHX010000422.1:0-1909 GCF_010672065.1 Moorena sp. SIO4A1
TCTGCACAGATAAATACGGCATTGACACTGCCATGTAAGATAATAGTCTGGGTATAAAAAAAAGCTGTTTTACCACTTTGCCAACAGTAGAGGATGACTGCTGCCGTTACCAGCCCATTGGTTAATATAAAAAAGGCGCTTAATTGATCTACTAGTAATGTGACACCGAAATTATCCAGCAGCTGTATAGTTAATGGCGATTTTGCCGTAAGCAATAGCTGTGTGCCATATTCAACCGAAAAAAGGGCAACCCCTAGGGCGAGGTATCGGTCAAATTTGGGGAGCAGATAAATGCTGAATCCCACAAATAGCGGTAGGGCAATCCAGGCAATGGTAATGGTACTCATGGAAACACCATCCAGAACAGTAGGATTAACATCAGACTCATCATCCCAATGAGATGGTCAAATTCTTCAAGCACACGGGGCAGCTTGATTACAGATCGTTTGAAAATCAAAAAATATGCCAACCACCCCAGGGCAATGGTTGCCAGGGGTTTGATAATATTGGCAAAATTATATGCTTGGTAGTACACACCATTGACGGCAATCAGCCCACCGAGCAACAGTATCATCGCTAACCAAAAACCGACCTTTACCTGCCCTTGGCTGCTATCCCCATGGGGCAGAAAGATGAATTTCGCAAAGGATATTGCTGTTCCTAGGGCAGCAACATTCATACCGATAACTTGCCAGGGCACTAGATTCTTCATGGTCAACACCTTCGCCCCAAAGCCAGACAACAAGGGAAAGCCGGAAATTGAGAAGCTAGCGATAGCCAGGGCAATCCAGATTTGGGTATTCATCGGCTGATGTTGCAGTTCCTTGAGGTTGCGGCTGGGCAAAATACCCGCGATTAAAAAGAGCGCCCCTTTCACCAGGCCGTGGGTCAGGGCATAAAAGCCCCCTACTTCTGGTGCGGCGAGGATAAAGCCTAACTGGGAAATGGTATGAAACGCCAGCATACGCTTGGTATCTTTTTCAAACACGGCATAGCCTACTCCCAGAAGCGCTGTCCCCACTCCAAATATCCTGACGATGGGATCAAGTTCCTCCACAATCAGAGCAAAACGCAACAGTGGAAAGACTCCGGTTTTGACCACAGCTCCCGATAGCAATGCCGACACTGGGCTCTCAGATTCGGAGTGGGTCAAGGGTAACCACAATCCTGATACAAATATTCCCCCCTTGACTAACAGTGCCAGAAAGATCAGGGCAAGAGCTTCTGGAGTTGCTCCCCGCAACCCTTCAAAGGCAAAGGAATGATTGGCCTGATAGACTAAAATTGCGCCGATCAGATAAAACAGCATGGCTGTATTGCTGATCAAAAGATAGCGCAAGGCTACCCAAATTGAGCGGTCGGTTCGGGGATAGGCAATCAACAGAAACGCAGCAATACTAATTACCTCTAATGCTACGTATAAACTGATCAAATCTGCACAGATAAATACGGCATTGACACTGCCATGTAAGATAATGGTTTGGGTATAAAAAAAAGCTGTTTTACCACTTTGCCAACAGTAGAGGATTACTGCTGCGGTTACCAGCCCATTGGTCAAGATAAAAAAGGCGCTTAATTGATCAACTAGTAATGTGACACCGAAATTATCCAGCAGCTGTAGGCTTAATGGCGATTTTGTGAGAAATAGCTGTGTCCCATATTCAACCGAAACCATGGCAACCCCTAGGGCGAGGTATCGGTCAAGTTTGGGGAGGAGATAAATGCTGAATCCCACAAATAGCGGTAGGGCAATCCAGGGAATCGTAATGGTACTCATGGGGTGTTATTCTTCTCGATCTCGTTGCTTTCCAGGGTGGGATTGTCCCGTGCCAGTTTCATAACACCTACTAGCATCAAGGCTTGAATCGAAAAGCCGATCACAATCGCTGTCAAGATCACTGCCTGGGGC
>NZ_JAAHHX010000423.1:0-1908 GCF_010672065.1 Moorena sp. SIO4A1
ACTGATTTTCTCCTTTTTGGACACCAGACAAAGTGGTAATTTAGTAATGTCAACGAGTTAACGAATAACTCAACACTCAGCACTGAGCACTCAGATAAGCGATTGAGCCGCTTGTCACGCTACGGGAAGGCATCCGAGTTTTCCTCCCAGTTAAACTACTCTCCTCATCTAGGATTGCCTAATTGATGTGGTTATTGCCTAGAGAGAATTACGGAATTTTTCTCAGGTTACGGAGGAGTTGATATCCGTGAATTCCACATCATTATTAAACCAAGCAACAACTAGTGTTACCGGTAGAGTTACTCATAAAATCAATAAACTCAATCCCATCTATAATAAAATCAATTAATTTTTGAGTTAACACTGCTTTTCAACTATACTACTCCCTCGGTGCGCTTTCCGTAGGCGAATTAAATTCGCCACGGGTCGCACCGCTCCCTACTCCCTACTAATCATGGCCAAGACACACATCCGCTTTGACTGGGCAATCAAAAAACTGCTGAGGGATAAAGCTAATTATGTCGTCCTAGAAGGCTTTATCACCGAATTACTAGGAGAAGAGATTACTATTGAATCGATTTTAGAAGGGGAAAGTAATCGGCTCACCGAAGACAATAAACTGAATCGAGTTGATATTCTAGCCCTCAATAGTGCTGGAGAGTTACTGCTCGTGGAAGTCCAAAACAGTTCCGAAAATGATTACTTTCATCGAATGCTATTTGGTGTCTCCACACTGCTCACCCAATATCTAGATAAAGGAGAGCCCTATAGTAAACTCAAAAAAGTCTACTCGATTAATATTGTTTACTTTACTCTAGGACAAGGACAAGATTACATCTATGAAGGGAAACTAGATTTCCGAGGTCGTCATCATCGTGACTCTTTAGGACTATCCAGCCTACAGAAGGAGTTGTTCAAACTAGAGCAAGTCTATCAGATATTTCCCGAATATTATATATTGAGAGTCAACCAGTTTGATAACGTAACCAGAAACAGTTTAGATGAATGGATCTATTTCCTAAAGAATAGTGAAATCAAAGAAGAGTTCCAAGCCAGAGGATTAGCTGAGGCTAAGGATAAGCTAAGGATTGAGAGTTTACCTTTACCAGAAAAAGTAGCTTATCAGAACTATCTGGAAAATAAACGCTATGAAATTAGCCTACTGGAAGGGGCAGAAGCAGCCGGAAAATTACAGGGGAGAGCAGAGAAAGCCACAGAAATAGCCAAAGCTATGAAAGCAAGAGGGATTGATATCAATTTAATCGTGGCAACAACTGGTTTAACTAAAGAAGACGTTGAGCATTTTTGAATAGTCGCGAAGCGATTTATTGCTCCTGAAACTCTTTTACCTTCTGCCTTCTACCTTAAAACAGCCCATTTATTTTACGAATCAGATCGGATTGCTATAGCTGGGAAACTGCCACCAGCGATGCAGAGGTGCCAAAGGGAGTTTCCCCCACTCGCGCTTTGCATCAAGAAATGAAGTGAATATCACTAAAAGTTTCGATCCACAAACGAGCGCCACAATCGAGTGGATTATCCGGCTGATAGACAATCTTACACGGACCGAGGATTTCGACCTCGTTGCCGTAGAGATTAGTGCCCTTTCGTTTTACTGAAATCACTGGCTTCCGGTCTTTGGGACTTTTCTTCATATTCGAGCCAATGTGATTGCGATTGACATTAATTTTAGCTAAAGCAGGGGGACGACTGGTACGCCATTTGCCCTTTGGTCCACGGGTACCTTTGGTAATTTGTGGCAAATGGTTGAACAGAGGAATAATCCAGAATTTACCAGTTTTATAGGCACCTCGGACGCGACCCTTCTCTAGGAGTTGCCGCAATCGTCTAGAGGAAATTCCTAATAAAGATGCTGCTTCAGTAGTACCAACACACTTGTTCATCAGA